>CAZPEK010000020.1:0-414 GCA_964585555.1 uncultured Leptospirales bacterium
GCCTCAAGTATTCCTGCCTGCAGGAGAGGAAGAAACAGTTCCCGGTACCACTGGTGAAGCTGCCTGCGCAGCAAGGGGCCCCTGTCTTCCCCCCCTGAAACTTTTTTAATATCGGAAAGGACTCGTTCAAATGCACTGCGATAGCCTCTGGCGGCCAGGGCATCCCGGCGGGACCGGTCATCTTCGTTTATACCAGGGGCCCACTCTCCGTTTCTGACACGGGCAATCAGCTCATCAGAAACCCGGTAGCCTTCAATGGAAAGTGAATGGTAGGCATCTTCATCAGCCCGGGCCTGGATTTCTTCAAGAGCAGATTTCACCGGTTCGTGACTTTTCAAGTCGAGAGTATCCGGGAAATCGTTCTGTACCTGGGAGCGCATTTTTTCCCAGAGCAAGAGGATGCGGGCACCGGAA
>CAZPEK010000020.1:424-12620 GCA_964585555.1 uncultured Leptospirales bacterium
GACTCAAAAGGTTTTTGACCGATAACCGGCGTATACTCTTCGAAAGGATTAACCGGTTTAATCTTGTGCCCTGCCGTTTCCATATCCTGGATAATAGTATCACAGGCGATTCTATTGCCCATGTGAAGATATGCCCCGGCAATGCGTTCAGCAGAACTTCGCAGAGCACGCTTAACCAGTTCATGGGAGACATCGGCAGGAGAATCGAGGGATGAAAGGGCAATCTCTATATTGCGCGGTTTACTCTTATAGTATCCAGCAGGGGCTTTTGCCAGGGCACGGGCCAATGGCATGATGTTAATTCCATGATTCTCGTCAGTTTCAACGGTAAGCTCACCGGTTTCCTGGTACATAAGAACAGAGGTATTGCGGGGAAGTTCAAGGGTCACATTACTCGCCTTTGCGGTAAGCACAACAACCTGTTCAGGGATTGTTGTCTCACCGGTCAAGAGGTCCAGAGAAGACTGGGGCGAAAGGCAATAGCCCTCTTGACCGAAACGATCCGCAAGATACTGGCGAAGAAAGGGCCAGTACATGCGGTAAAAGGCAGTAGTACTTCCAGCAGCCTCAGGAGAAACAAGCATATACCAGCCCCGGACCACTCTTTCAAGAAATGCGGCCTTCACCAGTACATCCCGCTCTTTCGGGGATACCTGGCTGGATTTCACGATGCCCTTAATACTGAGAGACCGTACATGTTCCAGGGCTTTTGCCAGTTGTTCGTTATTTTTCATAATTTACTAGAAATTAAGTTTTTATTTAACTAGAAGTTACACAAAAACATGACAGCTTGTCAACTGTATTTTTACATAACTGTTGCCAGCAACCACACATAGTAACCCATAATGTACAGTTATTGATACTTTATTTCTGTTATTTATGATATTTTACTAGAAGTTAAATATTTATTTTACTAGAAGTTACGTGTTAAGTTCACCAAGTCTTGAGAAATGCAGATTTTCAAATATTCCAGCGCTCTACGCCTCTCTGATTAGCAGTAAATTCAATTGCCGCAACTAAGGTTGCAAACAACATGTTTTCCCAGTTCTCTTTTCCTGGAGAGCCGGTAAATCGTCCTGCTTCCCGCAGAAAACGCTCCGGCACTTCCTGCTTGATTAACTTCCAGTATTCAATAATAACATCTTTTCTGTTCTCAAGTAAAATTTTAGAAGGAAGTTTATCCCTTTTGCTGTTGTTGACTTTAGGCTCTGCAGGCAGCAGGTTCCAGGAATCATTATTATGCCAGAGAGCATAGGGAATAACATGATCAACCTCAAAAGCCTGATTAAGTTTTTTTGCACTCCATACACATTCAAGGTCATCAACTTTCTTAAAAATCTTTGTACTGAAGGAAGTATCTCTTCTATCGAATACCTCGTTTAAAAGGAGCGTCACGACTCTGGCTGTTGTTATACTCTTATTTTTTGACATCTGGGCAGTTAACTCCGCCCATCGTAGAATCAGTGCATCACGAATCCAGTGTCCCATAAGACACAATTCCTTCCAGATTTCAGCATCCATGGTAATATTTTTGCCTCTGCCTTCATAAGAAAAAATATTTTCACCCGATGCGCCTCCGGAATATATTACCGGGCCTTTCTTTATCGTATCTGATATTTCTTTTAACATATCAATAGTTGCAGCATTTTTATTTTCAGAATTCTGATATGTCATTAAAAAATTAGCCAGACCTCTCTCGCCTCCATATTCAGCAGCTACTCCGGAGAGACTTTTTCTAAATTTGACGGGCATTTTGCAGCCCGGTTCTTCACCATTTATTTGAGGGATAAAATCCTTACTGGTAAAAAGAGGCCAGTAATATATTATCCACTTTTCAGCAATGTTTTTAAGCGGTACCCCTACTTTACCATCCCGGTACCAGGTAACATTATTATATTCCGTCAGCGCGATATCAGCAAGGGCCCTGAAGAGAGCGAGCTTGTAGGTTGCCGTTTTCCTGTCCCGGTTCAATACACTTTCTATTTTATCAAGAGAACGGATATTTTTTGACTCAAGGCTGAAAATCATGACAGACCAGCTGATGCCTGAACGACCGAGGGAATCTTTCTCTTCTGCCCGCATCACTTCCTTAAATCCAAGGCGTTCAAAAAGAAGACTGTAATATTCAGGCTGACGCATTATAAAAAGACGTCCATCAGGCAGCCTGTTTTCTTCATTAACATCAGATCTTGCAAGAGGGACTGAAACAAGAAGCTGACCGCCCTGTTTCAGGTTTCTTTTAAATGTATATGCTGTATCAAGAAGATCTTCGTCAGATACATGCATCAGCACGGCAGAACAGAGGATGCCGTCAAACCGGCTGCCGAAAAATATTTCTTCTGACGGCATGCTTCCCTGGAGGCATCGTTCATTCAGTTGAGGGTAGTCTTCACGGGCCTGTTTTACCATTTCTTTAGAAGCATCGATTCCGAAGGCTTCGTAGCCCTGTTCCAGCAGGGCCTGCATGTCTCTTCCGGAACCTGAGCCGATTTCCAGTATTCTGCTTCCCGGGGTGAATGCCCGGGAGAAGTATTTTTGTATTCCACCGTCTGTGCAGGTCTGGTAGAGGGTTGCGGCGTCTTTTACGCGGGTGGAGTAGTATTTTTTTGTTTGGGGATCCATAGGGGGGTGCTAGCCCACATCCTTGAACAACTGATAACGCCTTGCAAGAAAATCACGATTTGGCTGCATTGATTCATCGCCAGGTAAAATAATCTTACTACCATGCATACCTTGGAGTCCATGTTTCAGCATAGGACCATCTGTTTCATGCAGTAAATCCTCTCGCACTTCCACTTCATAATCTGGAGAAATACCTATAAATTGACCATCAAATGCAGCATGATGCAATTTGCACAAAGAGAGACCATTTGACACAACCGGTTCACCTTCGGGATCAGAATCAGGAATTATATGAGCTGCATCTAATAGTTCCCGATGTTTTAATCTGCACAAAGCACATTGATCACGATACGCATTGAGAACTCTTTCTCTGAATGAACGTTGATGCATTCGCTGTCGTACAGTTGCAGTTACATAAGTTCTACGAAAATTTTCTTCTGATGAATCTGCAACAGTTGTATAATCTTCTACTTCATCTAAAAAAATATGTTTTTCATCATCAGCAGCAATCTTAAAAGTTAGATTTGTTGTATCGTCACCAACAATAAAAACTGGCCACATAGCATGGTATCGCCCCTTCACTACATTGTTAAAATAGATAAGAGGGATCTGCTTCTTCATAGCCATTTTCAGTCCAACATTATCACTATGCTTAGGGTCAGTACCACGATACTTATATAGTAAATATCCATCCTTTGAAAAACTATCCTTATATGGACCGGTAATAACTGTTGTAATTGAGAGGGGTATTTCGAAAACCTTTGGTTTCCAAATTCCCTTTGGCCCTAAAAGAGTTATTCTTTCACCATTATGTCTAAATCCTTCTGTTAAAATATCTCGAGGAAGAACATCTCCATGAATGGATACAATCTCATGAAGCCAGGTAAACGCTGCATGTCTAAGGGAGTGTTGCTTCTCCATCATCTTTTAGCCTTTTATTTGTCCCACATGCCTGATTATTCTTAACTTTCGGGATTTATCAGGATGATATTTATTACTTTCGTTTATCATACCCTGCTCCATACCAACGTCAAGTAGTTTCATTCATTACCATAAAATTTTAACCATTCAAATACACATAGGCTTTTATCACACACCTACTGCCTCACCCCGCCACACCGCCCATCCCGCACATCATCCACACACAAATCCATCGACTCCTTAAAAACCTCAACCAGCGCCAGCCCCGCCTCGAGCATAAAAAAATCCGGATCCCTCTCAAAGGCGGCACGCCTCATGGCATCTTTCATCTCTTCATCAACATACCCCTTCACAGCCGCCCTGCCTAATAGAGACAATATCTTCTCCCGCATTATAACCCCCTGTTTTCACTGATACCCTGCAGCCCGGCCCATGTCTCCTTCTCCATCCTGAACGCTCAAAATCCTGTCGACCCTGAAGGTCCGTTCTTCTTCCCGGAGGCAGCACCAGGCTGCCAGGTATGTTTTGCCGTGGCCGGAATACATTTCCCGGGGAAGAATTCTTCGTTCACTTCTGGCGCCTTCCCCGTTTATATATTCTATAGTAACTTCTCTGCCTGTTCGTACTGCCGCGGTTAAAATCAGTTCCATGTTTTTGTAAAAATTCTTTCCTGTTGCGGGAAGATCATGGCGGCATGGAAAAGGAATCCTCTCCAGCCCTGCTGAATTTCCCGGAAGAGACTGCACCGGGCCGGGAGTCTTTAACTTCCCCCCCATTTCCGTTTTTTCTTTGTTCACGACAATAGTGGTTCCTTTGATCCTCAAAAAGCCATCATCAGCCGGTGCTTTTTTATTCCTTTCACGGCGAAACCTGGTCCGGTAATAAAGGGCAGCCAGTATGAAAAAACCGATCACCCCGTCTTTCCAGAAAATAAAAACATAATTATCCAGGGGAAGATAAAAACCATAGGGCGTCACATGCCCGCCGGTCACGGCCTGGAGCCATGTCAGCAGATCGGTCAACATGTCAGGTAATCCTCTTCCAGCCGCGCGTGCCGCGACAAAACAAAGCCCTGCTCCTGACTGTGCATAGAGACACCCCCTGGTGATAGTATAAAGAGAAAAGTTGAAAGAACAAAGGAATCTGGTGCCTGGCACAAAAGATCATACCGGCAAAAGAGACTTTCCACTTTCTACTTGAAACATGTTACTTTTAAATTCAAAACCTGTACGGTGAATATACAGAAAAAAACTCAAAAAACGTAGACCCTGAAGGTTGAGGTGGGGAAAGGAAGTTAAGGCACAAAAATACCCCCGGCAAATGCCGGGGGTTATTCATGTGAGCCAGCTGCCAGGATCGAACTGGCGGCCTTGTCATTACGAGTGACACGCTCTACCAACTGAGCTAAGCTGGCTGTTATGAAAAGATGTTTTGAATAGTTGCGTACCATTGTAAAGCTGGTGAGGATAAATCAAGAAAAAAAAGATATTACTGGTAAATTTCTGCAGAATTGGCGGATTTATACTTTTTCCAGGTCTTCTTCCCTGGTGCTGTTAAGAACTTCCTTCAGGGCATCAAGAAGGCTTTCAAGAGAATAAGGCTTGGGAAGAAACTTGTAGCCCTTCTTCATGATATGATCCCATTGAGCCTTTTTGTCAGTGTAGCCGCTGCTGAGAAGAACCTTCAGATCGGGTTTTTGTGCAAGCAGCTCATCTACCAGTTCTGGACCATTCCCATCGGGAAGTACAACATCGCTGAAAACAACATCGAAGATATTTCCTTCAGTTTCAAAAAGCTTGCGGGCTTCTGCTAAACTTGCAGCTGCCTTGACACGGTAGCCGTATTTTTTCAGGGCGGTTATGCTGAACTTTCTGACTTCATCCTGGTCTTCAACCAGGAGAACAGTTTCACCTTCCCCGCCTGTTGTTTCAACATTTCCCTTACTGATGATTTCATCTGCTTCAGCTTCCTTCACACGGGGAAGACCGATAATAAAGGAAGTTCCATCCTCGGGTCTGCTGGTTACCTTTATCCAGCCGTCATGCTGCTTGATAATACCGTAAACAACTGCAAGGCCAAGGCCGGTTCCTTCCCCTACTTCCTTTGTGGTAAAGAAGGGATCAAATATTTTCTGTATAACTTCCTTTTCCATGCCCTGGCCGGTATCGTTGATGATTATGCGAACTGTGTCACCCTTATCATCTGAGGCAGTGACCTCTGAGGTTGTTTCATCAATATGGATTGTGTCAACGTTAACAGAGATCGTTCCACCCGCCGGCATCGCATCACGGGCGTTAACCACAAGATTCATAAGCACCTGTTCAATTTGTCCATAGTCAGCATCAACGAGACAGTCTTTAACACAGGTTATCGTGAGAATATAATTTTCGCCTATAATACGGTTCAGCATGGTTTCCATGCCGGTAATAACATGGTTAATGCTGAGAACATTTCTCTTCAGCATCTGACGGCGGCTGAAGGCAAGAAGCTGCCGGGTTAGATCACTTGAACGCTCAGCGGCATGAACAATTTCCTGAACATGAGCCAGGTGCTCGTCCTTTTCGTCCATCTGGCTTATCATCAGCTGGCTGTAACCTGAAATTGCCGTAAGAAGATTATTGAAGTCATGGGCAATTCCTCCGGCAAGGGTTCCTACGGCTTCCATTTTCTGGGACAGAAGAAGCTGTTTTTCCAGCTGCTTTTGTTCTGTTAGATCAGTAATAAGCCCGAAGGCACCGGTTTTTTCACCAACCTGGTTAAAGAGAGGGGTTCCCTTGACAAGGCATGGTACGGTCTGTTCGTCACACCGCTGAAATACAAGCTCGTAGGCACTGGCCTTTCCTTCCTTTCTGATATCCTGATGCTCTTTATAAACTTTAAGATTATCTTCTTCGATGAATTCTGTAATATTCCTGCCGATAATCTGATCAAAATCGAAGCCAAGGATTTTTGTAAGCTCCTTGTTTACATCGATAAAAAATCCCTCATTATCAAGTTCAAGAAAACCTTCATTCGCAGTTGAGAGAATATTTTTAAGCCTTGATTCACTTTTAAATATCTCACGCTCAACATGTTTCTGGTATGAAATATCAGTAATAATTATAGCGAGACGAGAAGGGGTATTGGTGCTGTCATGAAGAAGAAAAATATTCTGAATAGCTTCTATCTGCTTACCATTATGACCCCGTACCGGCAGTTCACCAATCCACTGGCCCTTTTCCATGACTTCAGGCATAATTTTTTCTTCAACGAGATTCCAGATCATGCTGTCATAGAATGCACGCACCTGGCTCCCTGTCGTATCACTGTTGACATCTCCGCATATTAAAGTATTAAATGAACGGTTTGAATAGGTAACCTCCCCGCCTATTGTTGACATGAGCAGGCCATTGGCCGATGATTCGGCAAAGCGTTTGAAAATCAGCAGTTTTTCATTCGTTTCTCCCAGTTCACCTGAAGTTGTTTGCAGCTCTTCATTCATGGCCTGCTGCTCTTCATACATGGCTTCGAGCTCTTCATTCATTTGTTCAAGCTCTTCATTTGCCCTTCCAAGCTCACCAAGCTTTTCTTCAAGGGCAACCTTAAGGCTGATGTTGCGCTCAAGCTCACTTTCAGTTTTAGCAAAAGAAGCACCTGTTATTTTAGCTGAAAGGTATGAGAGAGAAAGTACAATAAAAAGGGCAATAAAGATATTGATGGTTGTCCCCATCAGGTAATTTGTGTTTTGGGGACTGAAGTAAATAAAGGCAACACCGATAAAGGCGGCATTAAGAAGAATAAAAAAAGCCGTAATGATTACCTGAAGCCTCTTGGTCCCGAAAAGAGCGGAAAAGGCAATGGCAGCAAACATGAAATACGTGTAGTTATTAAAACCTTTATCGACTAAAACAGGAAACTTAAATACTGAACCGACTGCTACCCCAATAGCAATTACAGAGGTTGTGATATTAACCGCATAATTATAGTGACCTTTTCTCAAAAAGATGAATCCCAATGAGAGACTTATCATCATAAAAACATTAACCAGGGATATCAATACAGGATGGGTAGAAACACTGGTCGTCAGGTTTATCACCGAAACAGCCATCAGGAGCACAAGAGTAATCGCGCAGATAACAACAAAAATATTTGTTTTTTCACGAATAGTAAAGGAACTCTCTTTGTAGGGCTCTGTAAAATAATTTTGTATTTTCTTAAACATCATATTATCTATTTTTAAATTAACATAAAATCTACCTATCAGATAAATCAAGTATTTAAAAATTATTTTGTTTTTTCTACACCAATTTCATGTATAGAGTATACATTTAAGCCTCTACTGCATACTTTTTGAAACACTCTGGTACTTATCCAAAAACCTGGCTGAAGACCCTGGTATTCTTTAAAATTGTAAGAAAGCCGTAACTCAAGCCGGCCTGGAAGATCTCATCACCCTTTTCATAATTCAGCAGATCGGTGCACCGCTTATTATACTTTTCTTTTCTATGACGGGGAACTGTTTCTACCGTATCGGGATAGAGAATTGAGCCGTCCTGTTGTTTCCGGAATCCCTTTATGACGAAATTAGTGTCGATAGAGGGCTTCTCCTCAAGGTCCCATTCTTTCAGGTACGTATCAAAAAAAATATCCCTGAGATTAAGATGAAATCTTCCAGGTTTTCCCTCTTTCTGATGGTTTGGGTACACATGCTCAAAGCTTTCATGAACTACCCCAAATATTTTTGGTGTATGAGTAAGGCTGGTGAGGTATACTCTTTTAAAAAACCAGTTTTTAACGAAAACATGCATCAAACCAAGGGTATATACAAGCTTCATCATGCCTTTATCTTCCCTCACTGAATATACGGCCCCCAGGTGAAGCACTGATCTTTTTCTGTAATGTCCCAGGTAAGCCATTACACAGTAGCAGAGATCTTCCCCTGTTTTTCTATCAGTAGAAAATATAACAAGTTTGTTGCCTAAATGCCTGGTATCTTTAAAAAAACTGAATGTGGGGGCTTTTTTAAGTCTTTTTTCTGCAACCTCAGTCAAACGCCTTTGAAGTCCATCAAGCTCTTTTTTTTTCATCCAGCAGCCGGGACGATCGTAAATTTGAAAACGGTACTTCCCCAAAGCAAAGGTTAATTTTTTCATACTGTCCTCCATTAATTTGCATGTAAGGACGGCATAGTTTCGTATAACTTTTTGACAAGTAAAATTTTTAATTAATCAGAATTTGCTTTATAACAGGGAGTATACGGAGGCAATTGACAGTAAAATCAGCTGATAATGTCGCTTAACGTTATAATAATGCAAAAAACCGCGGCTTTTCATAGGCATTAATGTATCAATTAAAATTTAGATTTTGCTCATTTCATTATACAGCTGATGTGCCAGACCGAGATTTGCCTTTTTGGAAATATCTAAGGCATATTTATCATAGAGCATATCCTCAAAAATTTCTTCTGCAAAACCGCCATGAAGCATTTCATTTTTATGCACTGTTTTTCGCATCTCTTTAAGCATTTTGGCCACAAAAAGTGATTCCATTTCAGTACAGACATCCATCAATTTTGTATCAACAGGTTTCTTTTTGCTGTTTTCTTCTTCAATAATTGTAGACTTCAGAGTATCATTAAACTTTTGATTCTTCATACGATTAATAGAAATTTTCTCTTTAACCGAATTAAGATCAAAGGAAGTTCTCGCCTTGATGTCTGATGCCATTGATGATATGTCGTTCATTTTACAACCCCTACTTTATAATCAATTCCGCGTGAAGAGAACCTGCGGTCTTTAAAGCCTTTAAAATCTCTATAATATCCCGTGTTGATGCGCCTATGCTGTTAAGGGCATCAACCAGTTCTTTAACCGTTGATGAATCTTTAATCATTGAAACCGCTTTTTTTCTTTCTTCCTCTCCGATCTGAACCAGCATGCCCTCACGGCTTACCATTGACCTTGAAATTTTCACATTTCCGCCTGCTACAATGGTTCCGCTGCTTTCATTGATCACAACCCGGGCCTTCTCTCCAGCCAGAACTTCAAGGTTTTCAATGGTAGAAATAAACTCCTGGAGGGAAATTTCTTTTTGAACCGGAACCTGGATTTTCCCCTCTCCGGTCAATAGAGGCTTTATATCTTTATACTGCTTTTTGATCGCCTCAACTATTCTATTTGCCACACCAAAATCAGGATCTTTCAAAACAAAGAGAATATACTCTTTCTCGTTCTTTTCTTTAAAGACAACTTCGGGGGTTATGCTTTTTTCAACAAGTGCCCCTTCTTTTATTGATGCAACAGTTTTGATTGTCCGGCCGTTTCTCACATCAGCAACCCTGACAGGACCCTGAGCAACCGCATATATTTTACCGTCTGCACCCTTCAGGGGCGATTGGACCAGGATTCCTCCCGCAAGTGATTTGGCATCACCAATAGACGATACTTTTACATCTATCCTGTCACCGATTCGAGCATAGGGAGGAAGACCTGCGGTAACAAGAACCGCGGCGCTGTTTTTTGATACGAATTCATCCCCTTCCATACCGAGACTTTTTAAAAAGTTTTTCAAAGATGTCCTGGTTAAGGAAGATTTACTGTCTCCGGTTCCCGGAAGCCCGACAACGATACCAAAACCGAAAACCTGGTTTTCCTTCATACCGTCAAGAAAGGTAAGATCCTTTATCTTTACTGACATCTCTCCTGCAAGAAAAGAACCGGAACAAAAAATTATAGAGAGAAACATTATAAATTTAATTTTCATAATTACCTGCTCAGCTGATTAAGCATTTTCTCCAGATATTCCAGAATCATTTGCTGTTTTTCAGCCTCTGTCAGTTTGACTTCCGCTCTTTCATCTTTCTTCAATGCGGGGCGCTGAAGCCGAAGACCTTCCTTTGTGCTTCTTATTTCTATTCTAAAATTAGCAACGCTCCGGGAATCAACCTGTCTTCCCTTTACAAGAACAGGATCAATTATACCCGAAACGGCTACAGTACTTGTTACCCCGTTAAAGGAATAAGCCCTGGTGCCTGCAACGGTAAACTTCCCCCCCTGTTCTCTTCTTGTAATTCTTGAAGCAATAGAAAAGGAAAACTTTCCCTTACCGGTAAATGTTGTCGCGTCATTGTTTTTAATATTTTTATTTCCCTGTACCTTTGGCAGAAACCCGGTAATGGTCACATCGGGATTTGAGGCGGTGCTTGAATCAGAACTGTTCTTAAGGGAAAGATTAAACTGCAGATTTGAGATATCATCAACATTTATGATTATTATATCTCCCTGTCTCAGGGTCCCTGTAGAGGCGAAATGATTCCCGTCGACCCAGATACTTTTGGCCCCGGAAACGGTGACTGATGATATGATACATACCGTTACGAGTAATCTTTTCATAACTGTTTTTCTACCTTTTCGCCGTCTATTACAACAGCCCTTATTATCCGGCGGTTAACCCTGACTGAAATTGTTTCGCCAGGCATTCCGCTTTTGAGGGCCTTTCCGCGAAGTTCAATTTTTATCGCTCCCGAGGTGCAGACGACCTTTACCATTTTTCCCCGGGCAATGCCCTGCCATGGGGCAGGTTCATTCTTTTTCTGAAGGAAGTTTATCTTTACCGCAGAGCCAAAAACTGATACCGGGCCGTTGAAGTAACTCGAGGCAAATGCCAGGAGTTCTCTCTTATCGATAAAGCCGTCACTATACATAAAAGCGGGAATAATTATAGACGCGGCCAGTTCACCGTCTTTTTGTCCCGCGTCAATTGATGCAATGGAAGAGAGACGAACCTGGCTGCCTTCAGCAATAACAGACGGATAAAGATAAAGGGCGACATCAGCCAGTGCCGCTGATGCCGTAAAGAGTAGAATTATTGTCAGGGTCAGTCGTTTCATTCACTTACCGTTTCAGGGCAATCGCTGTCCCGAGCATTGAATCTGAAGTCTGAATAGCCTTTGAGTTAACTTCGTAGGCCCGTTGCGCGACAATCATGTTCACCATTTCTTCAACAACCTTGACATTAGACATTTCAAGAAACCCCTGGTGAACTTTTGCCATACCATCAATTCCAGGCTGTCCTGCAATTTCCTCCCCGGACGCGGGAGTAGTTTTAAAAAGATTGCCCCCGATAGATCGCAGACCCGCGGGATTTACAAACCGGTACATTTCAAGCTGTCCAACTTCGATGGGGTCTTCTTCCCCGACCACCTTAACGGTGACCCGTCCATCCTGGCTGATAGAAAGAGAATTCATCATAAAGTTCTCGGGAAGCACAATAGGGGGCTCAAGGAGATAGCCGTTTGAAGTAACCACCTGCCGGTTTGAATCTACTTTAAATGACCCGTCCCGGGTATATGACATTGATCCGTCATAAAGCTGAATCTTAAAAAAACCTTCCCCCTCAAGAGCCATATCAAGTTTATTTTCCGTCGACTGCAGACTTCCCTGCTCAAACATCTTCTGGGTTGCCGCGACCTTGACACCATGACCGACCTGAATACCGGTAGGGACTTCAGTAACCTCAGTTGCCGGGGTACCTGCTAAAAGCTGGGTCTGATAGAGAAGATCTTCAAACTCTGCACGCTGCTTTTTAAAGCCCGTTGTATTAACATTAGAATGATTTGGAAAAATATTCTAACTTCAATCAAGATATCAGTGGTTGGGATGTTTCCAAAATAAAT
>CAZPEK010000020.1:12630-17477 GCA_964585555.1 uncultured Leptospirales bacterium
AGAGATCTCATCATGGCCTTCACCTCGGTGCTCAATCTTATAACCGCGTAATTATGTCTCAAAAGTTTATTGACGTTTAACGGTTCTGGTATTATTTTCGGCAAAAATCAAAAAAGCCTGAAGGGTAATTAATACAAAGAGACGTTTCCCGGGCTTTTAAATCAGGGTAAAACTATGACTATAAACAAACTGGTGCTAATCGGCCCTCCCGGGTGCGGTAAGGGTACCCAGGCAGAGAGCCTGCGTGACCACTTTAAACTGACTCATATTTCTTCCGGCAATGTTCTCCGGGATGAGGTAAAAAGAGGTACAAATTTTGGAACGAAGATCAAAAAATTTATGGATCGGGGAGAAATAGGCCCGGTTGAGCTTATTACCGAGGTTATTCTCAACCATGTTGACGAAACATGCCCCGACAGCTTCCTTTTTGACGGGTTTCCCCGGGCACTCTACCAGGCCAAAGAGCTGAAAAAACGCCATAACCTTGACGCGGCCATCCTTATCAAGGTGCCGGAGTCTTCAATTATTGAACGTATATCCGGCAGACGTACCTGCTCAGAATGCGGTAATGTCTTTCATATCACCGCCAATCCCCCGGCACGGGAAGGAATCTGCGACAGCTGTGACAATCCGCTCATTCAGCGGGAAGATGACAACGAAGCAACGGTTTCCCGACGCATGGAGGTATACAAAACCCAGACCGCCCCGGTAATAGAATTCTACAAAAAAGAAGGTATGTTAAAGGAAGTAAAGGGTGACGGGACTCCTGAAGAAGTTTTTGCGCAAATATTAAATATTTTATGATTTCTAAAAAGAAAGGGTGTCCCTTGAGGACACCCTTTCTTTTTAAACTAAACTGATTTATTCCGGAGGATACATACTTTCGATCTCTTCGGCGTATTTTTCTTCTATGACCCGGCGCTTAACCTTCTGGCTTGGCGTCAATTCACCGGTCTCCTGGGTCCATTCAGCCTTAAGAAGCTTGAACTGTCGAATCTGCTCAACACGGGCAAAATGCTTCATATTCTTTTCGACCTGCTCAGAGATCATCTCAGAAACCTGCTCATTGGCAAGAAGATCTTCATCAGAAGCAAAGTCTATATCATTTTTCTTAGCCCATTTCTGCAGGGGCTCAAGGGCAGGAACGATAAGGGCTGAGAGATATTTTCTCCGGTCACCAATTACCGCAACCTGCTCGATGAAAGAAGAAGCTTTCAGGCTGTTTTCTATATTCTGGGGAGAGATATTCTTACCACCCGCGGTAACAATAATATCCTTGATTCTTCCGGTAATGGTTAGACGTCCTGTTTCATCAATCACAGCCATGTCACCGGTTTTAAAATACTTATCCTTTGTGAAGACTTCTTTTGTTGCCTTCGGATTCTTGTAGTATCCCTTCATTACCTGCCGGCCCTTTATCTGCAGTTCGCCGTCTTCAGCGATACGGGCTTGAGTCTCTGGAATCGGGTGCCCCACAGTACCAGGCTTTATTTTTCCTGGACGGTTAAAGTGGGTAACCGGTGAAGTTTCAGTAAGACCGAAACCTTCAAGGATTTCAATACCCATACCGATAAAAAACTCAGCATCAGATACAGAGAGAGGCGCTCCTCCTGAAATAGCATACTTGAGACGGTCCATACCAAGGGCGGCCTTTAGTTTTGAAAAAACAATCTTATCAGCAAGATTATACCGCTTGGCAAAAAGCCCCTTTCTTTCGGAAAGCGTACAGGTGTAAGGAAGATTCTTTTTGGCTGTATTTACAGCAAAATTAAAAATAGCCTTTTTGATCGGTGAGGCATCAGCGACCTGGGAGAGTATTCCTGCATGTATTTTTTCATAAATTCTCGGTACGCAGATAATACATGTAGGCCGCACGACTTTAAAGTCATCAAGAAGAGTCGTAATGCTTTCGGCAAAGGCTGTAGTGGCACCAATATAAAGACCGCCGTAGTAGCCACAGGTTCTTTCCAGTACATGGGAAAGGGGAAGAAAACTGAGAAAAAGGTCACTGTCGTCAATGTTCCCTTTCATCTGGCTGAAAATATTAATACCCTGGGACACAAAGTTATCCTGGGTTAAAATAACACCCTTTGGATTACCGGTAGTACCGGAGGTGTACATGATTGTCGCCGTATCACCCTTCTTAATATCCTTTATTTTCTTCTCAAGGGTCTTGTAATTTGCCTTTTTTTCGCCCAGATCATAGGCCTTTCCAATGAAATCGACATCTTTTTTGTTCTTTTCCGGTTCATCAAAAATAATAAGCTTTTTCAGTGACGGCACTTTCTTCTTTACCTTCATCACACGGTCCCGATGATCTTCAGTACTTACAAAACAAGCCTTACAACCTGAATTCTCAAGGATGTAAAGGGCTTCTTCCGCTGAGTTAGTCGCATAAATAGGCACATTAATCGCGCCGACAGACTGTATTGCCAGGTCAGCAACCCACCATTCATACCGGTTCTCGGCGAAAAGGCCGATTCGATCACCCTTTTTTACACCAATTGACATCAGGTAATAAGAAAGGTTCAGCACCATTGTATTTAATTCATTCCATGAAAGCGGTAAATATGCGCCATCCTTTTTATAGAGTACCACATTCCGGTCTCCATACTTCTGAACACGATTTTGAAACATTGCAGGAATAGTATTTTCCTTAAAAGAAGCCTTTTTTGCTACCATAAGTCCTCCTGATTTACTTATTGTGGCTGAAAATTTATGTGAGGGATATGTCTTGTGTAGTTTAAATTAGTATGACAATTTTAAAGTAATGTCAAGGATAATGTGGCATGTTTATTTATTTTAGATAAAAAAAAGGAGGCTGTTTCAAACAACACCCCCCTCTTCTCTTTTATCTAAAATGAATGTTACTCATCAGCATACATGGTATCAATCTCATTTCCATATTTTTCATCTATAACTCTTCGCTTTACTTTTAAAGAAGGAGTTAACTCGCCGGTTGCCTGGCTCCATTCAGAAGAAAGAAGTCTGAACTTTCTAATCTGTTCAACACGGGCAAACTGCTGGGTATATTTTTTGACTTCTTCACCGATCATTGCATTTACCAGATCATTGTTAATCAGATCATCTTCGGAAGTAAAAACAATCCCTTCTTTTTTGGCCCATTTTGTCAATTCTTCAAAGGTGGGAACAATAAGGGCTGAGAGAAACTTTCTCCGGTCACCAATAATAGCAACCTGCTCAATATACCGTGAGGACTTAAGAGAACCTTCAATATTCTGAGGAGAAATATTCTTACCGCCTGCAGTAACAATGATATCCTTGATGCGACCGGTAATAGCAAGAAATCCATCTTCATCGATGACACCGATATCACCGGTTTTAAAAAACTTGTCCTTTGTGAAGACTTCATCGGTTGCAGCCTTGTTTTTGTAATATCCGAGCATAACCTGGGGGCCTTTAATCAGAATTTCCCCTTCGTCGGATATTTTAACCGTGGTATCCTTAACAGGAGGACCAACAGTACCGGGTTTAATCAACCGCGGGAGATTAACATTTGTCACCGGAGTTGTTTCGGTAAGACCAAAGCCTTCATATATCTTCAAATCCATGCCGAGAAAAAACTCCGCATCGGTTACGCTGAGCGGTCCGCCGCCTGAAATGGCAATTTTGAGACGATCCAGTCCGATTGCCGCCTTCAGCTTTGAAAATACCAGTTTATCCGCAAGATCATATCTCTTTTTAAAGAGGCCCTTTCGCGGTTTATTCTGGCAATTGTAAGAAACATTTTTTGCTGCGGTCTTCATAGCCCAGTTAAAAATCGCCTTTTTAACGGGAGACGCATCGGCGACACTTGAAGAAATACCGGCATGAACTTTCTCGTAAATTCTCGGCACACTGACCATTGCGGTAGGCCGTACGGCAATAAAATCTTCAATGAGCGTTGTTGATACATCTTCGACAAAGGCAACTGTTGCCCCCTGGTAAATTGGAAGATAAAAACCAATTGTCCGCTCCAGGGAGTGAGAAAGGGGCAGAAATGAAAGAAAAATTTCCGCTGGAGTGACAAGATCCTGAAAATCATTGATGCTCTGCTTTACATTTGCTGCAAAATTGCCATGGGAAAGCATAACACCCTTCGGATTACCGGTGGTTCCGGAAGTATATATAAGGGTTGCCAGATCGTCAGGCACTATAGCCTTCACACGCTTGTCAAAGTCACCGGCTTTACTGTAAGCGGCTCCTTCCTCCATAGCATCTGAGAGCTGAATGACTCCTTTTTTCTTTTTATCCAACTGTTCAAAAATAACAACTGTTTCAAGTTTTGGGAGCTTCTTCTTTACTTTTAATAAACGGTCAAGGTGATCCTGTGTGCTGACAAAACAGACCTTCGAACCTGAATTATCAAGAACATACTCAGCTTCTTCTGAAGAATTTGTCGCATAGATGGGTACATCAGTCGCGCCGATTGACAATGCCGCCAAATCAGCAGCCCACCATTCATAGCGGTTCTCAGAAAAAATCGCAACTTTGTCTTTCTTTTTAACACCATTGGCCATCAGAAAGGATCCTATGTTACGCACCATGGCATCCATTTCCTTCCAGGAGATGTCTGTATACACACCATCTTTCTTGTATGAAACACATGAACGGTCACCAAAAACTGCCACTCGATTTTGGAAAACCGCAGGCATGGTTTTTTCAGCAAGTTTAGCCATTTCCCCCTCCGTAATTTCTTAAGTTTATTTTGTTTTATTATATAATCAGGTAAGATGGTACATGCAGTTTATTTTACATGCACAATACCCATTCCTCATACCTCATGGCCGAAAAAACGTACACATTCATTTTTACAAATCACAACTTCTCCCTGTCAACCAAGTTAT
>CAZPEK010000021.1:0-958 GCA_964585555.1 uncultured Leptospirales bacterium
GGGGGGAAGGTTCCAGGTTAAAACTCCAACCTCCCTGGCGTCTATCCGGGGCACAGAGTTTCTCACCCGGTATTCCCCGGAGAAAAAACAGGCAACTGTGGCGCTTAAATCAGGGGAGGTGGAAGTCACCCCCATTACCGCAGGCGAAAAGGCGGCTGAAAAAATCGTTAAACCCGGGGAAATCATCACCCTCAAGGCGGCAAAAGCTGATATCCGGAAACAGACAAAGGGAGAAAGCCTTGAACTGAAAAAACTGAGCCTCCAGCCCTTTATCGAAGGAGTTGACAGAAAAGCCGTTGATGATATTGAAAAGGAAATCGATTCGATAAAAAAAGAAGAAGAAAAACTCGATGAAGAAATTAAAAATTCTCAAGACCTGAGCAAACTCTCTCCCCTTGACCGGCTGAGAGCCATGGGACATGTCCTGACCAAGCTGCACATTCGTGACGGCAGCAAGCTCATTGGAAGCGTTGAATCACAGACAGCCCGAATCATTCGGCTCAACACGGGAAGCAGGGTTTTGACTATTCCAAAATCTGACATCATACGCCGTGAACCGGTAAAATAACATGAAAAGACTTTTAAGTAAGAACCTGCTGATCACCGGACTTCTTATGCTGATACCCTTTGGGGTGTCGGCAGAAATTATCTATCTGAAAGACGGCCAGGTGGTAAACGGGGCAATTATCAACGAAAACGCCTCGTCAATTACCGTTAAGACAAAATACGAGACAAAACGTATCGAGCGGAGCGCCATTAAGCGTATTCTCTTTGGAGAACGGGAGATGGAAAAGCAGTATATCCTGATGAAAAACGGTGACATCATCGAAGGCTTTCTCGTTGATCAGGATACCAAAAAGGTCATCATCAGAAAAACAGAAAAGTCAAAGGAAGAACAGACAACTCTAAAATCTGACATCATTCAGATGTCCCACGAAGATATAGCTCCCCGCGGTCC
>CAZPEK010000021.1:968-16018 GCA_964585555.1 uncultured Leptospirales bacterium
AGGGGAGAAGCACACGCGTTTTCGCACTCCTTAAACAGACAATTCTAAAATCTGACATCAGTCAGATGTCCCGGGAAGAGATATCTCCCCTCTTTCCCGACATTACACTCAGGGTGGGATTCTATTATCCCTTTGACAGCGGCGGATCGAAAACCAGCTTTAACGCCTACTATGCCCTCGGCAGCGCCATCAATTTCCCCTGGGTGAGTGATATGCGTATTTATTTTGAAGCCGGTTTCATTCGAAGCACCTCAACAGAGACGGCAGCTCCCTTTAACGATGTATCTCTTATTATGATACCGATAAGCGCCAGTGCCACCTACCGGATTCCCCTTTCATTTTTTGAAATCCTTCCAAAACTGGGAGCAGGTATTTCAGTTACCAGTTTTAACAACGGCCAGGGAGATACCTATACCGGTGCAGACGCTCTTGTTATCGGGGGTGTGGGCTTTCTGTTTCCCATAGTTACAAGGACCTTTTACCTGAGCATCTGGACGGAATACTTTCTTTTTATAGAAAACAGCACCATGATTCATGCAGCAATTCTGAGTGGAAGTGTTACCTATCGCTTTTAGACCAAACCTGAGAAATCGAAAAATATTTCCTGTTTTCCAGAGAGGAAGATAATGAGAAAAAACCTGTTAACCATACTGATAATCGCTGCAACGCTCAGCCTCGGACTTGCCGGCTGCGGCGATGAACCCCTGACTGAGGCCTATGAGTATGTGCCCAACCGGGCGCCAGTGGTAGACTCTTTTACTATCGTAGATAGTTTTGGCAACAATCTCATTGACACGCCGGCCGACTATCTCGGCCCGGGCATGGAAATTGCCATAACTATTATAGCCCATGATCCGGAAGGAACCCCCCTGGATGTTGATTTCTCTTCTAATTTCGGTTCCTTCAGCAGTAAATCTACCGATGAAGGAACAACAACAGTCACCTTCATAACCAATGGGAGCATCATCCCTGGAGACCCGGTTTTTCTCACCGCTACATTGACAGACTCTAAAGGTATGATAACCACCCACTCCCATAACCTTGGAACAGGAAACTCAAGTCTACAGATCTCTGAAACAACTGCAGCGGGTCAGTCTCCCTTCACCCATGTCTATAATTTTACCACGCCAGTAGCCGCTGATGAGCGGACCTTTGAATTCACTTCATTGATTGACGGGGTCTACCAGGTTAGAACCGATGAGCCCGTCTTTAACAAAAATGATCCTGTATACCTCTACTATGCGGATGAAGGAGACACAATTACTGTTACCGTAAATAATGCAACCCACCCCCTTGGTTCTGAAGAGGCACATGATGTGTATATTATATTCAGAGACTTTCTCGGCAATGAGGCGGCCTTTACTAAAACTGTCATTGCTGATGACACACCACCGACAGGAACCATTTCCTTTGCAAACAGCAGAACCAGCCAGGATACCGCTGAGCCAATCATTGACGTGGAAGACAACCTGATTTCCGATGAATCTATTGAAATGCAGATATCTGCTTCCTCAGATTTTTCAGGTGTCCCATGGGTCGATGTCATCCCCGAAGCGGGAACGAACCACAGCGTTACCATAAATGCACCGGATGAAGAAAAGACTTTCTATGTCCGTTTTCGCGATGCCGCGGGAAATGAAAACAGTACCTATGCTGCCAGCACCACTATAACCCGCGATACGACCGGTCCGGGGACAATAAACATGTCTGCAGATCCCTACTCCCATAGAGTAGAACTTAGCTGGACAAATCCCGCCACCAGTGATTTTCAAACAGTAAAAATAATGAGAAAGACAGACAGCACACCGGCCGATCCTGATGATGGAGCGGTGGTATATTCACCGGCAGCATTAGCCCCGGGACTCACCTACTCCTGGACAGATGACAACGAACTCGACAATGAAACTTTGTACCGCTATGCCATTTTCAGTATTGATGACCTGGGAAACTGGACCCGCAGTACTTTTAACGCAACTCCCTTCAACACACCGCCGACAACACCGGAAAATTTAATTGATGTCTCGCTCAATGAAGAAAAGGTACAACTTGAGTGGGATGAGTCAACGGACCCGGACGGAGAATTCAACTATTGCCTTTATCTGGATGACGGTTCTGGTGCCCGGTATTTTGATGACTTCCCTTCAAATTCTGCATCTATTGACATGTCAGGACTTCTTGAGGACTACCGGGAGCTGAATTCCATTGATTTCCTGGTATCAGCAATTGACCCGGATGGAGGCGAATCTCCTTTCAGCAGTCCTGTTACCATCTCAATGTCTGTCATCCTTCCCATCGACACATTTAAAATTAAAAATACCTTTGTTGCAGATACATTTCTTTATAACTCCAGGGCATACCTGGCAAACTTTGATGTTCTGGGAGAAACTCAAATCCTGGATGTTTCTTCCCCGGGAAAAATTAATTACATGTACTACGCCATAAATCATTATGGGCTTGCAATCACCCGTACAGATTCATATATCTTTCAAACCTCCCTGGAATCAGGAACCAACAGATTCTCGGGACAGCCAATAATTACTGTCTATGACCGCCAGGGTGGCGGAAGCATCGCTCCGATACTCTTCTCTTCATTGAAAAGCAGTAATCTCGGCAGTTCGATTAAAAATACCGCCTTGTCTATAACACCGGTTAATTCCAATACTGTGTACGCAGCCACCCTGGAAGGAATATTCATATGTTATTTTAACGGGACAACCATAACAATGACAGAGGAACTTGATACCGCTACTATTGGGGGCAATTTAAATGCCATGAAAATTGACTACGATGCCAAGGCCGAACAGGCCGGTATTGCAAGCAGAGGATACTTAAGCAAGATAACGGGGAAATACGTGGCAGATGGATTTTCTGTCTGGGACACCCGCAGTACCGGCTGGGTAAGTAAATTCCATTTCAAGGATGGAGCCGAAACAGTTCGCTTTGCTGCGGACAGTTTCATATATGACGATAACACCCTGTTCATTGCGGCGAGAAAAGGAAACGCCCTCTCTGAGCAGCTTGTATATATTTACAACACTACAACCTCAACGGTTCGTTCAACAGTAACCATTCCTGATTCTACCGCAACCCTTGACACAGCCCTTGATCTCTGCATTGCAGACAATCTTCTTTTTATGGCGGCAGGGGAAGACGGTGTGCGGGTTGTTGATATAGCAGAACTGGACTCTCCCCGGTACACATTTTCAATGTATCCCATGACAGCATACCGGGTAACCACCGATGGGATATACCTTTATGTATCGACAGGAAGAGAAGGCCTCAGAATTTACGAGCTCTCCAAAATTAAAGAAATGGCTGAAAGACGGCTGAAAACAAAATAACCTGCGGAGCAAACAAACCAGAAGAACCTTCCTTTTTACAAGGAAGGTTCTTCTTTCAAGTAATCCTACTTAATATCAACAACGGTCTTTATTCCCTCGGGGGTAAACTCAAGGTTTAAAAGTATCTGTTCAGTAGAAAAAAACCGCTGAAAAGCATCACCCTTCAGGAGCTCTTTCAAAGAAATGATCCCTGACCCGCCGTCTCCGTATACACTGTTGATCACCCTGCCGGTTTCACGATCAAAAGAATACTTCCCCCCGGAGGGACACTGGAGGTGAAACCCAAAAGATTCAAAGGCCAGTTCGTTTAGATTTTTTTTATCCTTAAAGATAATTGAAAAAAGCTTATAGGTTCCGTAATTATTCAGACTCGCCTCACGGGCTGACTCCATCATGTTGAGGACGTACATGCTTTTTTCTTTTTTGATACCCGCGGGCCTGATGACAGCTTGAATGTTTCCCTTTACACTTCCTTCACCATCACTTTTACTCTCATCAAGTATACGGTACATATACTCATCAGTACTGGTCATCACATAACTGCCTTCATGAACGGTAGTAAAGATACGAAACTTAAGGATATCAAAAAATGAAAATTTTGTGACATTGATTTTCTTTCCTTTATGCTTTATGTAATACCGGTCAACCGCAAAATCATTACCGATGGCCCGGGAAAGCTGCAGGGTGAGAGATTCAATCCGGTCTATCTCCTTACGTGACTGTTTCGGGTCACGGAGGGGAACCGTTATGCTCAGGGGATGAAAAAGCGACCAGGCGCCGATAACCGGAAGAATGTACCGGGACCGAAACCGGCTGCCGGAAAAAACATTCATCAGCTTTGATGCATCAAAATCTACCATCGGCTTTGCATCAAGCATTCCGATTTTCACACGGTTTAAAAAAATATCTGCAGGCTTCAGGTTGATCAACTTTTTATCTTTCATCCTCACATTTCTAAACAGAGGCTGGTTCATCATTTTGCCACTAATCTTTCCCGTAATACTCAAGATTTCTCCCGGCACCCTGGTTTTTCCTGTTTGAAGGACAACAGGGGATCCGCCGAAAAGCTGTGTGAGGGAATTATAAATAGAATTATTTATGAGAGGAAGTATACAGGTTTCCATCCGGGTTCTTCCGCCTTTTTGCATGATGCGTATGCCGACGGGATCAAAGTATTCACGCCAGTAGTTATTGTATCCCCGCAAAAATCTATTGTAGTCATCAGCTTCTTTTTTTGATACAGAAGGAAGTTCAATGTCAATATTCGGCGTAAAGTACCCCATCTTGCCGAAACGCTTACTGACAGCAGCAAAGGAAGTTTTTTCAAAGGTAAGGCCGGAAAATTTTTCTACCACTTCAGGGCCGAATTCTCTTTCAAGATCCCTGAGATCGGCGGCCTTCTTACCGTAGAGCTGGTAATAAAAAAGGCCATGACGCTCAAGATCAGCAATACGAAGGGCTTCGTGAAGCCTTCTCGCTTCACTGATACGGGACTTCGGCCCCACAAGGTAGCGGATAAAAGAATCAGAAAGATAGAGAAAGGCATCTTCTTTTTGATCACCTGCAGAATAAATGGACCGCATGTATTGAAAGTCATCAGCCTTTGCCAGGGAGGGATGCTTTTTATTGTAAGTGGCAATGACTACCTTTACAGCAGACAGGGAGTTCGAAATGACAACTGTTTTCTTGTCAAGCTTCACCAGGTACGAGCATACTTTTCGGCTTCGGCTCTTTATAAGCCGGACCTTTTTGCCCCTGATCGCGAGAGAGCTTGAAGTCGCCTTATACTTTTTAATAAACTCATTTCGGTATCCATCTATTTTTTTAAAGAAAACAGATGGATGTTTCAGTTTATATATAAAACTGACATCACTACCAAGGCGCATAAAGGGATCAGAACCGACAACAGCCATTTCACCAATGACATGATCATAAAACTTCCGGGCCCACCGGTTTTCCACTATTGCAAGCTGGGTCAGTACTTTCTTCTTAACCATAAAGTCAACTGCCTTCGGGGCTGCCCTCTGATAGAGGGCACCACCTACCTGGTTCATGTAATCAAAAAAATCGAGGGCCTTCGCCATGTTGCTGAAATGAAAATAATAAAAATCTTCAGGAGCAATCGCTGCCAGGGGGTATGCTTTAAACTTCCTTCCCTTCATCATTTCTTTAAAAGGGTGCGATGCTACCTCGGGTCCCTTGAGAGAAGAAACTGGCACCAGGCTTTCATTATCTCCAGAAGCCGAAATGGTATCAACCTGAAGGGATTCGCGGATTGCCAGCCCGCCACTGAGAAGGTCATAATAATTAAAATCACTCTGCCGTCCTCTGCGAAAACGACGCGAACGGTTAGTTAGAAGAAACTGGTTAATCGGGCCAGTGGGCTCTATCTTATATTTATCATACAGGTAGCCGAGAAACTTCTGTGAGTAATGAAGGTGATCTCCCCGAAGATAACGGATCTGGTTAAGCTGGTTGGCCACACGCTGCCTGGGGCTGATCCGGTCTTTTGCCTCAGTTGACGGGGGGTGTATATTTAAAAGTGCCGCGGCTGCGAGTAAAAAGACTATGACAAAACTTTTCGATTTCATGGAAATTCCTCCCGGCGAATTTTCATGATTCTTTCGCATAGAGACAAAAAAGTCAAATCATATAATTATGATCACTCATTAGGCGCGTAATTTATGAAGGCGCGAAACCCACCTGAATGCGCGAAACCCACCTGAATGCGCGAACCCCACCTGAATGCGCGAAAACGCTTTCGCGCCTTCAGATGGGACTGGTTGCATGTTTACATATTCTTTTCTACCCGGGCCCAGACCTCTGTTACGTCAAGGGGCTCAAAACCGGGCTTTACAAAATTTTCTTTACACAGGTCATAAATCGCACTGTTGTAGGGAGACGGAACATTATGCTTTTTCGCGAGATCAACAATGTAGCCGGTCAAAGATTCAATCTCAGAATCAGAACCGCCGCGAAGCAGAATATCCTGGCTCATGCTTGACATGACCATTTTTCCTACATTCTTTTTGAACATCCCCTTTGTCAATGCCCGGGGAAGAGTAGCTCCCGCCCAGAGAAGAATCCATGGCGGCATGCCCCCGAGTTTACACTCCCTGTATCCCGCCGCCTTTACGATTTTTACGCCTTCGTACAGTGTATTGGGAAGAAGTTTATGAAAAAGAGAAAAATCTGATATCTCCTTAAAGCCGTGACCGATCAGGGTGGTCAAAGAATTGGTAAGGTTGATGACAATCTTACTGTGTACCGCATCCTGAAGGTGATCAGTCACAACGGTTTCCACCCCCCTGCTGAAGTAAGCGGCCAGTTTTTCCATCTCTTCAAAATTACTGTTGTCCGGGGTTCCGATAATAAGGGGACCTTTTTTCTGGTAGCCGATCTGTACCGGCTTATCAATCCAGGCATTGTAACTGACAATGCAGTAGATTACCTTACTGAAATATTTTGGAAGTATCTTCTGGTTATCAGCGCCGTTGGCCATGGAAATAATTACCGGATGGTCTCCCGTTACTTCCTTTATACTCTTTGCCACCCCGTCTAAGCTGTAATTCTTTACACCTAAAAGTATCACATCAGCATCAGCAGCCTCTTTAATATCTTCAATTACCTGGACACGGTAAGTAACTTTTTCATCAGGGGTGTCATTATGATAGATGGTAATCCCGGTCTCCCGAAGGGCCTGTGCAATTTTTCCCCGATCAAGAAAAACAATATTTTCGTGGTAAGGAAGAAGCCAGGCGCCTACAGATCCGCCGATGGCCCCGGTGCCGAATACAACAATTTTTAAATCTTCAAGCGGTTTGACAAACAGGCTCATGATATTCCTCCTTACAGGTTTTGGCCCCATGCGGGCATAGTTTCATCAGAAAGATCAAAGCAGCTGCTCATTCCTTCAGCATAGCGGAACTGGAAGGGCTTCTTCTCAATATTCAAATCTTTCAGCATTTCCGCAGAAGGACCGTCACCGAGGGTTATCCAGTTTTCATCCGATGTGATCTCTTTTTTAAAAAGTATATCCATATTCTTAGTCACATTGAAAGTAGAATTAAAAGCGGTTTTACTTCGAACGACCTTTCCATTAAATTTTGAGTAAAGGTAGCCGGTTTCATCAAATTCCGCGGGAGAGCCACCTTTGGGAACCCGCACCGTCAGGTAGGGAGAACCGTCTTCTTCCATTGCAGTAGTGGTGCATATATCACTGGAAGAATCAATGGTAATTTCCCGGGTTACCTTTGGGAGCCCCCAGATATTATGACCGCGCAGGGTATTTTCGTGGGAAGTCACCGGCATATCGGCAATATAGTATCCGAAGTGGTTAAAGCTCTTCAGTACCATGGGAAGAAGGGGAGGACGAAACTTTGCGTTCACCATAACCGGTATCGCCACGGCAATTTCATTGTAGGGAGGGATGCCCATGACTTCCTTGTATGCATAACAGCTGAAGGCAACAATCGCCCTGTTCTTCGGCATTTTTACGGGAAAAACCTTTTCTCCCAGGTTTTTCTGTACCAGTTCAACTGCCCGGTCATATGAGCAGAGACAGATAGACATCGCACAGGTAACATTACCGTAAAATGAAGGAAAGCGGTAATTCTTGCTCACCTGGTCAGTCAATTTTATCGGCTCAGGTGGATGGCGCAGTGAAAAACGGTTAAAAAATTCATTATCAAACTTGTCATCATTATCCAGCATTCCTGCTGGAATATCCCATGTAGGTTTCATAGCTTCTCCTTGTAGTGACCGGCGGTCATTTTCAGGCTAAAAAAAATGAACCGGTGCTTTTTCTCATATAGGTGCATTTAATGACCGGCGGTCATTAAATGCAAGGAAAAATTATTCTTCGCAGTCAAAAAATCGCTTTAAAAGGTCTCCCAGCATAACCTTTGCTTCTTCGCGGCTTTTGATACTTCCTTCTACAGAAAACTTGTAGCATATTTCAAGAATCATCCCGATTATCATGCGGCAATAAAGGTCGAGCTGACTTATGACAAAATCATCCCGGGCATTAAAAAATCCCTGGATAAAACTTCCGAAATCACTGACTGTTTTATGGGAAAAGGAATTATCACTTCCTTCTAATAAATTCTGCCGCAGCTCCGAAAGGAAAAGACGATGGCTGTCGAAAAAATCTATCAGGGGAAGAGAAAAGTGACGAATTTTGGGAAACTCAATTATTTTTGAAGCCACATCTTCGATAAACTCAAGGCGATACCGGTCAAAGACTTCTTCGATAAGGTCATCTTTATTTTTAAAATAGAGATAGAAGGTTCCCTTGGCAATACCGGATGCCCTGACAATATCATTAATTGAAGTCTGCCTGACACCCTTCTGGCCAAAGAGCTCCCGGGCGTGTTCCCGGATAACTTCCCTGCTGATTATTCTTTCGGTATTTTGTGCTGCTACTGCCATAGACTATTCCTTTATTTATCTTCCACTGCCACGCCTCTGCCCCCGCCCCCCGGCTCGCGAAACTTCCAGCACCGAAGAGGCAGTTTTCTCGCCACCCCCGGAGGGGGTTTAACACCTGTAGCTCTTCAAGTACCCCCCCCCGGGGGGATTTAGGGGCCTTACTTTTTCTGCTCCCGTACCGCCGCCTCAAGCCAGCTGATCCACGGTTCAAGACCTTCACCCTTCAGTGCCGACATGGGAAATATTTTCATTGATGCATTGAGCTTATTGACACGGCCGGTCAGTGTATCCATGCTGAAATTTGACATGGGAAGATAATCCATTTTACTGATTATCAATACCTCGGTTACAGTAAACATCAATGGATACTTCAGGGGTTTATCATCCCCTTCAGGAATACTGAGTATCATAATATTTTTGGTCGCCCCGGTGTCAAATTCTGCGGGACAGACCAGGTTGCCGACATTCTCAATAAAAATAATATCCAGTTCATCATCACCAAAGGCTGCAATGCCCTTTTCGGTCATTGCAGCATCGAGATGGCAAAAGCCCCCGGTCTGAAGCTGCACGGCCGGCACCCCGAGAGACTGGATGGCTTCCGCGTCTACCACCGAATCGATATCAGCTTCAATAACCCCGATGCGGTACTTTTCTTTCAGGGCCTCAATGGTTTCCTTGAGAAAAGTTGTTTTACCTGAACCGGGGGAAGACATCAGGTTAATCAGAAGGGTCCCCTTCCCCTTCATCGACTCCCGCAGTTCATCGGCAAGAGACTCGTTGTCCTGCATGATGTCTTCTTTTATCTGGATAAGGCGTATCTCATCGCTCATATCGCTTCCATCTCCTTTATGAAATAATCATTTCCCGAAATCAGTTGAAAATTTTTCTCTTCACCGCATCCGCTGCATTTTACCGAGCCGAGGTCTTTTTTCAGCACCTTGATTTCCCTGTTACAGGAGGAACAACGCATCACCGCGGGAATCCGCTCAATATCGAGACGGGCCCCCTCGGCAACTGTACCCTTTGTGCAGTACTCGAAATAGCGCTGCATCCATTCATCAAGAAGATCAGTAAGCTCACCTACCATGAGGCGCACCGAAACCACCTTTTTCACTTTATTCTGCGAGGCATGTTTCAGAACAATATCAGATATTTTTTCTATAACCGGAAGTTCATGCATAATTTTCTCTTTGGTCAATTATAGTCATTTTTATTTGAAGGCGCGAAAGCGTTTTCGCGCCTTCAAATAAAACGTTCGCGCCTTCAAATAAAAATGTTTCAGCAATAAATAACAATTGCAAGGATTTTTCTCTCCTGTGAGACTGTCACGGATAAAAGTTATTACAAAGGAAGTCACATCATGGTCATTTTTGAGGCCCTTATGCTGCTCTGCTTCGGCGCGGCCTGGCCCTTTTCTATTTACCGTTCCTGGAAATCAGGGACTTCTGAGGGAAAAAGCCTTTTATTTCTTCTTATTCTTCTGGCCGGTTATTTCTTCGGGATTCTCCATAAAATTTTCTTTCTCTATGACCAGGTAATAATTCTCTATATTCTAAATTTCACCATGGTCGCGGCAGATACCCTTCTCTATTTTAAAAATAAAAAAAATGGGTAAGGAAGTTAAAACACAGGCTCAGAAGACACCGGTTATTAAGTTCCCTGAAAAAATAACACTGATGTATGCTCTCAGCGCCGGTACTTTTCAGCTATATCCAGTACAGAGGAAATAATATACTCAACTTCTTCACCCGAAAGATCGGGATAGATGGGAAGTGACAGGGTACGCTCAAAAACCCATTCACTTTCGGGAAAATCTTCTATCCTGTATCCTGAATCACCGTAGATAGAAAAACGATACAGGGGAATAAAATGAACACTGCAGGAGATCCCCCGCTCTCCAAGAAGAACAATAAACCGGTCACGGTCAATGGAGAGAGCCTCGAGATTAAGCTTCAGGGGATAAAGATGCCATGAGCTGATCCGGTCATCCTTTCCCCGGTAGGGAATCAGGGCGTCACAGGTGCTGAAGGCCTGGTTATAGGCCCCGGCTATAACCGTCCGTTTTTCTGTCAGGTCAGGTGATTTTTTAAGCTGAACCCGCCCCATGGCTGAATTCATGTCAGTGGTGTTATACTTATATCCTGTTTCGGTCACATCATAGGCCCACCGGCCGTCGCTTCGGTACCGTTTCCAGGAGTCACTGTCAATACCGTGAAGCCGAAGCTTTTTCATTTTTGCGGCCCATTCTTCATTGTTAGTGGTTGCCATACCGCCTTCACCAACAGCAATGGTCTTGGTGGCGTAAAAGCTGAAACAGGTTATATCTCCGAGAGATCCAATTTTCTTATTCTTATATGACGCGGGGAAGGCATGAGCCGCATCATCAACAAAGGCAATGTTCCGTCCTTCGATAACTTCCTTAATTTCATCAATATCCGCGGCCTGTCCGCTGAAATGTACCGGGATTACCGCCCTGGTTTTTTCTGTCACCAGGCCCTCAAGTACCGCCGCATCGATGGAATGAGTAGTCCGGTCAATATCAGCAAGAACAGGACGGGCCCCGAAATAGCGGAGAACCTCGTCACTTGAAACAAATGAATTGACCGGAAGTATCACCTCGTCACCCGGCCCGATGCCAATACATCGAAGGGCAAGGTGAAGCGCTGCTGTGCAGGAATTTACCGCCACGGCATGATCAGCATCAACCATGCGAGAGAACTCTCTTTCAAATGCAAAGGTCTCTTCACCCATGGTGAGCCAGCCGTTCATAATACATGAGCGGACCGCTTCTGCTTCTTCTTCACCAACCGCTGGTTTATGAAAGGGAATCTTCAAGTAATATATCCTGATTATAAATATTTATCAAAGGTACTATGAAAAACTGCAAAGAGTCAATTAAAAATATCTATAGATAACAGCTCACATTAAAGCTTCTTTTCCCAGTCCCATGCAGTGCGTATAATAAATTCGATGTCATCATGCCGGGGCTCCCACTTAAGCTCTTTTCGAATTTTACTGCTGTCGGCAACCAGCTCAGGGGGATCACCGGCACGGCGACCCACTTCCTCTACTGTAAAATCTACACCCGTGACCTGCTTTGCAACATCAACCACTTCCTTTACAGAAAAGCCGTGGCCGTAACCGAGATTAAAAATATTGCTTTTCCCCCCGTCAAGGAGGTATTCAAGGGCCTTAATATGGGCAGAGGCGAGATCATTGACATGGATATAATCCCGCACCCCCGTACCGTCGGGTGTCGGAAAATCAGTTCCCAGTATTTGAAGCTTATCGATTTCACCCTTGGCCGTTTTTAATGCCCTGGTTATCAGGTGTGTAGCCGCCTTATAGCGCTGACCTATTTCTCCCTCGGGATCGGCTCCGGCAACGTTAAAGTAACGAAGAGCTACATAATTAAAATCTTCCGCATGTGCCAGATCCTGTAATATCTGTTCCACAAAACGCTTCGACATGCCATAGGGATTGATGGGCTGAAGGGGCGTTGATTCACTTACCGGCATCTCTTCAGGTATCCCGTAGACCGCCGCTGTTGATGAAAATATAAATTTATTAACCCCGTGTTTACTCAAGGCGTCGAGAAGCGTCAGGGTACCGGATCTATTGTTACCGTAATACTTTACTGGTTTGTCAACAGATTCTCCAACCTGAATAAAGGCGGCAAAATGTATAACCGCGTCAAAATCATAATCCCCAAGAAGCTTATCAAGCACTGCGGGATCTCCCATATCACCAACAACCAGTTCACCTGACTTCACCGCGTCACGATGCCCGGAAGAAAGATTATCAAGAACCACAACATCATACCCGGCTTTTCCTAAAAGCTTAACCACATGTGAACCGATATATCCGGCTCCGCCGGTAACAAGTATACGAGGCATAAAAATCTCCATTTTATATCAATATTTTATTGAGAGAGAAGGCAGGGACCCCCGTTCTATCTCAAGGTTCTAAGTCAAAATTAAAACATTACCCGCCAATTTTTGACATGGTTCGGGAGTTGATGATGGAAGCACAGCCCCCGTCGGTGGCATAACAATCAAGTTTATGGCCCTCATGTTTCTTTTCGACCGCCTCATGGATTATATTTTTTATCTCTTCATCAGTCGCATGCTTACGAAGAGCACCTTTCAGATCATATTCATCAACACTCAGCAGACAGGTTTTCAAATTTCCGTCAGCCGTAAGCCTGAGGCGGTTGCAGCTGCTGCAAAATTTATGGGTCATGGCTGGAATAACCCCAAGGCGTACCAGATATTTATCCTTGTACTCAAGATCATAACGGTGAGCCACTTCACTGTCCCGTTCTTTTCTCCGGATAAGATTTCCTCTCTTCTCAAATTCTTTGACCAGGGAGTCTGAAGAAATTACTGTATCCTTGAGTTCTTCTTCCGTGAAGGGCATCTTTTCGATAAACCTGAGAACAAGATCACGCTCACTGCAGTAATCAAGAAAGGCGTCAATTTCATCCAGGGTCTCCTTCAGGAGTACAGCGTTTATTTTAACATCAAAGGCACCGGTTGCCAGGGCCAGGTCTATGTTTCTAACCACATTTTCAAAATGGTCCCGGAGCGTCACGTCCCGGTACCGCTGCCGGTCCATGGTATCAAGGCTTACATTAAGCTTATGGACCCCGTTCCGCTGGAGGTCTTCGAGGTACTCTCCAACCAGAACACCATTGGTCGTAAGAGCCAGCTCAACATCGGGGAACCTGCTGTGAACTTCCTCAATAATCTGGACAAAGCCCTTTCTCACCAGGGGCTCACCGCCGGTAAAACGGATCTTTCTGACGCCCATTTCAACGAAGATACGAATCAGTTCAACAAACTCTTCATTTCTTAAAACTTCATTATGAGGGAGAAAGGGAATCCCTTCCGGAGGCATGCAGTAGATGCACCTGAGATTACATTTATCAGTAATTGAGACTCTCAGGTAATCGTGCTTTCTTAAATAATTATCTGTTAACATTTTCACAACCTGTATGTGTACCCCAGGGAAACAACAATGTCATTGTCTGAAACCAGGGTAGAAAGAGCAAGATTAAAAGTAGGAATTGAGTCACCGGAATTTCTTTTATAATACACATAATTAATAACAAGAGAAACCGAATAAACCAGGATATTACCCACAACAGCAAAGGTTATATTCTGGGCAGAGCTGTCATACAAATGCTTCAGCTCATCAACGGTTTTGTATCCCTTCCCCGGCACTTTAAAAAGAAGCTGATGATCAGGATCAATATCCGCGTTGGCCTTTTTTGCAGAAAAATAAAGAGAGCGGTAAAAGGTCCATTGATTATAAAAATGATAAATGGAATAGGCCCCCGCTACCTTGAGAACCAGAAAGCCTGACCCCATCCAGTAACTTTTTCGATAGAAATGCCCCCCCCCGGGAACAAGCACATCAAGGCCCAGAAGAAGGGGAAGGGAAAGATAAGGGCTCTTCTCAGGAACCAGGTCATCAATACTGTCAGCACCGGAAGGGGACTCGGCAGGCTTTTCCCTCTTCACCTCACCGGCAGGTTTCTCATCACCACCAGGCATATCCTTTTCTGCTCCCATGGAAGGAAGGGCAAAAAGCAGAAGAACCAGTATAAAGAGTATTCTTTTCATCACTTTTTCAGAATAACACGAAACAATAATATAATATTTTCACACCACTAAAAGTCAACGCCGCCACTGTTACGGTTAAAGATAATTCTATTTTTTGTTCACGTCGCTGTTTTTTTCCCCTTTCTTTTTATGTCCGTCACTCTCAAGAAAGGAAAGCATGTTATAACGGAACTTTTTATTATGGGGCTCAATGATACAGGCCCGGGAATACATTTCAAAGGCCTTTTGACCGTCACGAAATATTTCGTATATTATTCCAATATTATTCATTGCAGCGGGGTTCTCCCCTTCACGAAGTACTTCGGTAAAAAGAACTGAGGCTTCTCTGAATTTCCCGGTGAGAGCAAAATCAACAGCCCGATTATTGAGATCCGCGACCGGGGAGAAGCTCACCATGCGGGTAAAGAAACGCTTCTTTTTTACCGTGATGCTTTCTTTCAGTCGGGGTGAGGAAGTTTTCCCCTGAAGGGTTGACTCCTTATACCGGTATGGAAAATCTACTTCACGGGCGATACGGACAGGGCTGTAACGATATATCGAACACGAAAGGACAGCGGACAGAAGAAATAAAAAACCTGCCGCCCTAAAGTGATGGTGGGGAAATTTCACTGTTTTTCTCCACCGCCCGGGCACAATTCAATATAAGGTCTTC
>CAZPEK010000021.1:16043-17300 GCA_964585555.1 uncultured Leptospirales bacterium
ACCGATAGGAAGCCCGTCACTACTCATACCGACAGGTACAGAAATGCCGGGAATACCCGCAAGGTTCGCTGAAATCGTCAGTATATCTGACATGTACATCTGCAGGGGATCACTGACCATTTCTCCCATACGGAAAGCCGTTGATGTTGTTGTGGGAGTAACCAGGGCATCGACCTTTTCAAAGGCCGCCTTGAAATCTTCTATTATAAGTTTTCTTCCCTGGAGAGCCTTCAGGTAGTAGGCGTCGTAATATCCTGAACTGAGAGAAAAGGTCCCGAGAATAATTCTTCTTTTTACTTCCTTACCAAATCCCTCGCTTCTGCTTTTCAGGTAGAGAGAATTCAGGTCCGTGGCAGCCGCAGAACGGTAGCCATAGCGCACACCGTCATAACGGGCAAGATTTGAAGAGGCTTCAGCCGTGGCGATGAGATAGTAGACGGGAATCGCATACTCCGTATACTTAAGGCTGACCTTTTCTATTTTAGCTCCCTGGCTCTCAAGGGCGGCTATCTGCTTTTTCACCGCCTCATTTATTTCATCATCAATACCGTTAAAATATTCTTCCGGGATACCGATGACCATTCCATCCACATTACCTTCGGGGATTTTCTCACCAATTACCGGTGCTCCTTTCACCGAGGTTGAATCCTTCGGATCTTCACCGGATATGACAGAAAGAAGTGCCCCCGCGTCTTCAACCGTTGTGCCAAAGGTACCGATCTGGTCGAGGGACGAGGCAAAGGCCACCAGGCCGTACCGTGACACCATGCCATAGGTCGGCTTGATGCCCACCACTCCGCAGAAAGCCGCGGGCTGACGGATTGAGCCCCCGGTATCAGAACCAAGGGAAACCGGTGCCATGCGGGCCGCAACAGCAGCAGCCGAACCGCCTGAACTACCCCCGGGAACCCGGCCCCGGTCATAGGGATTCTGGACTGACCCGAAATATGATGTTTCCGTGGTTGAGCCCATGGCGAATTCATCCATATTGGTTTTCCCAAGCAGCAGGAGTCCCTTTTTCTTCATGTTCTCATAGGCTGTAGCGCTGAAGGGAGGAATGAAATTTCCAAGTATCTTCGATCCGCAGGTGGTTCGAAGTCCCTCGGTATTAATATTATCCTTAACCGCAACGGGAATACCGTCAAAGGGCGAGAGGATCTTTTTCTCTTTGCGCCGCACATCAGACGCTGCCGCCTCTTTCAGTATTTCTTCTTCATTTACAGTAATATATGCGTTTATCGTCTCATTATGAACCTT
>CAZPEK010000022.1:0-2400 GCA_964585555.1 uncultured Leptospirales bacterium
CTGGTGAATGTGGCATTATTTTTTAGAAGGAAGTTTTTCTTGGAGTCTGAATAAACTAATTTTATGAAGAAGGGGAATATTACCTGCCTTCTTTATAAATAATATAGAGGTGAGCAATGGATAAAATGAAAATACTTTTTCTCTGCACAGGAAACTCCTGCCGCAGTCAGATGGCAGAGGGGCTTGCCCGGCATTTTCGTGGTGATAAAGCTGAGTTTTTTTCCGCCGGTATAAATCCCCATGGTGTTGACCCGCGTGCGGTCAGGGCCATGAAAGAAGCGGGTATAGATACATCAAGTCACAGGTCAAAACATGTTAATGATCTGGAAGATGTACAGTTTGATTATGTCGTAACGGTGTGTGGTGACGCCAATGAGAACTGTCCCTTTTTTCCGGGAAAAACAACAGTGGTTCATGTGGGCTTTGAAGACCCCCCTCGCCTTGCACAAGAGGCTGAATCAGAAGAAGAGGCAATGTCTCACTATCGCCGGGTTCGTGACCAGATCAGGGAATTTGTGATGACCCTTCCTGAAAGTCTTGATGACAGAGCCGAAGAGATAAAGTTAAACCCCTAGGTTTACCCTGTGCCGCCTCATGGTTCAGAGGGCTGTTTAACAGCACGATGAGTTGTTACCTGAACAATCACATGACGGCTCACCTCCGTAGATCATGCTGTGCATAACCGCCTGGGCGCAGCCAACACCCGCCTCTACCGTTATAGCATTAAATGCGCAGTTGAGGGCGCAGGCGCCGCATTCGATGCAGCGGTCACGGTCAGTGATAAGAGCCTTTTTGTTTTCTATTGTAAAAACGCCCCGGGGGCAGACTTCGGTGCAGAGCCGGCAGCCGGTACATTGTGATGGATCATAAGCCAGGGTCACAACATTTTTTAAATATTTCATGACATCCCCCATGTTTTTATTTTAAAGAGTATCAAGAGGATGGCTGAGGCTGTAGAGAGAAAAATGAAGACAGGTATCGCATAACGCATCTCTTTTTTTACCCCTGAAATGTTTGTGAAGGTTGTTGTGCCGGTAAACATGAGGGCCAGGTATGATGAAATTACCGGGACCATTACTGCGGTTATGGCAAAAATCAGGGGATCCATGTTTTTGAATATTTTTGAAGCGAAGAGGCTTCCGATGATGAAAAATCCTGCGGCGGCCCCCTTGAGGGCAAAGGCCCTTATCGGAATGAAAGGAAGCATTACCGGAACCAGGACGGCTCCCGTTATAAGGGCGGCGGCAAGAATTAAGATTAAGGGGCCGCCCTGCCTGAAGGCTTCACGAAAGATGATTCCCTCGGGAGTGAGACCTGAAATTACAAAAAGTCCCAGGGCCAGGGGAATAAACTTTTTTACAGCCGGGTTCAGTTCCATCGGTATCAAAACCAGACGGTCCATTAATGAGAAAGGAACCTCGCTCATGGATTTTTCTTTTTTCATTCCTGAAGAAATATATTCTGAAATATCCCTTGCCATGACCGGTCCGTAGTGGACCCTGAATCCTGAGGCCGACTTAACCGCGGCAGCGTTGATCCCGGGAGCTCCGAGCTGGGGAACAATCACGCTGCGCCCCTTTACAATATGATGCAGGCCTGCAAGGTCAATACGTTTTATCAGCTCGCTGGTACTGAAGGTCCCCTTGCCGGCGGCACACCATACATTGATGCCCCCTGTGTCGAGAACAAGTATCCAAACGTTAGTATCTGCAAGTGACCGGCGCAGCCCGTCAAAGGACATTTTATAGTTTGCCGTTACGGTTACGGGAGAAGATTCCCCGGGATTCCCGAGAGCATAGAGGCCCGGAGAAATCCGGTACTTCATCCTGTAGCCGCTTATCCGTGCCCTGAAGGTACCGAGGTGGTCGCGCCAGGTAAGTTTTGCCGTAACGCGGAAAACCATGCCCCGGGGAGTCAGGTGCTCTCCGGATATGTAGTGGGGAAGTTTTTTTTTATCCCCCCTGGTGTCGGTTTCTTTATTCATCATCGGCAGGGCCGGAGAGAGGCCGCCCTGAAGAACAGGCACGCCCCTTGCTGGTCCCTGCACAAGGATTGGTTTATTTGCAGCAGTCATGGGGGCCTTCTTTTATTTTTTGATTAATTACACTGAGGGTTGATTGGAGAATTTCTTTCAGGAGTGTATACTTTTCCCGGTTGAGGCAGTAGCAGACCCGGGGACCATCAATTTCTCCTGAGATAAGGCCGGCGTTTTTTAATTCTTTCAGGTGCTGTGATACTGTCGATTGAGCCATGGGGAGTCGGTTGACCATATCACCGCATATGCAGGCCGCCTGTTCGGCCAGCATTTCGAGAATGATAATGCGCGCCGGATGGGAGAGGACCTTTGCAAAGGCTGCCGCCTCCTGGTGTCTCGCACTGAATTTATTGTGGGATGTTCTT
>CAZPEK010000022.1:2423-9641 GCA_964585555.1 uncultured Leptospirales bacterium
GTAGATGTGCGATAAACGGTCAAGATTTTTTTTAATTAAAAACGTTTATGAATATGCCTGGAGACGAAATAAGCAGAAGAGGTGCTCAGAGCCTCAGTTTTTCCTTCAGGTTCTGGACATAGGCCCGGCCCACAGGGAGAACTGTATCATCGGCGTCTCTGATCCTGGCAATATACTGCCCACCCTGGTCGTGAATGAGGCTCGCAATGGCATGGGTGTTGACAATGAATCCCTTATGTATCCTGAGAAATGAATCAGGGGGAAGTTTTTCTTCCGCGTCTTTGAGCATCATTGAGGCGTCAAAGTCCTTTTCTTCTGTATGAATAATGCAATGCTTTCCATGGGCAGAGCAGTATATGATATCTTCATGGGGAACAAGGCATACCCGACGGTTCTCTCTAAAGGAGAGGGCAACATCCCTGGTGGAGGCAGCTTCTGTGCCACCTGAACTGGTGATGCGGGTAAAGCGATGAATTGCCCGGTTGAAGCGTTCTTCCTCTATCGGTTTGAGCAGGTAGTCTATTGCCCCCAGTTCAAAGGCCTTTATCGCATAGTTGTCGTAGGCGGTTGTGAATATGATATAGGGAAGCCGGTCGAGTTTTTCCATTACTTCTATTCCCGAAAGGATGGGAAGGTGGATGTCCATGAGGGCCAGGTCGTAGTTGTTTTCCCTGAGCAGCTTTAAAGCTTCCTCCCCGTTGCGGGCCGTAGCTTTTAACGTCAGCTCTGGTCTTTTTTCAACAAAAGAGGCGATGAGTTCCCGGGCATCAATCATATCTTCTACGATAAGCACGGTGTATTTTTTATTTTCCATGTCAGCTTGTCTGTAATCCCTGTCTTGTTATTTTTGTGTTTCCTCACAGGAGGATTTTTCTTTTACTGAGAAGCGAATCGTCACCGTTACTCCCCGGTGAGGGTTTTCCTTGATGTCCAGCGTGGCATCTTCGTAAAAATATTGAAGTCGTTCAGTGATATTTGAAAGAGACCGGCCCTGCTGCGGGTCGTCGCTGAGGCCATTGCCGTTATCCTGAACGGTTATAATAACTTCCTGCCCGTTTCGTTCTGCCCTGAGGTAGATCACCCCGTGATCGTTAACATTGTACGCCCCGTGCTTCAGGGCATTTTCAACCACCGGCTGAATAACCAGCGGGGGAACCATGACATCATTGAAGTCTCCTTCCTTTTCAGTTGTGACGGTCAGGTGGTCTCTGTAGAAAAGTTCCTCGAGGCTCAGGTAGTTAATTACAAAATCCCACTCTTCTTCAAAGGGCACCTCTTTTTTAAAGCTGTGATTGAGAATGTAGCGGTAATTGTGAGCCAGTTTTAAAACAGCCTTGTCCGCCGATGCGGAATCCTTCAGCAGGAGGGCGTGAATGGTGTTAAGGGCATTGAAAAGAAAATGGGGGCTCATCCGTTCCTGGAGAAGTTTGTAGCGTGCCTCCCGGTGTTCCCGAACCGTCCGGTGAAGGGTGACCAGGTTTCCAGCCCGGGCGATGAGTTCCTTTCGGTTAATAGGCTTGGTGATGTAGTCGTTGGCCCCGGCATTGAAGGCGGCAACAAGATCTGGTATGGTGTTTCTTGCTGTCACGACTATTATGGGAAGATCGTGCATGGAATACCGGTGCCGTACCAGGGAAGTTAATTCGTATCCTGACATCCGGGGCATCATAACATCAAGGAGAATGAGGTCGAAGGGGGGATCCTCATACTTTTCCTGTTCGATGATAAGATCGAGGGCATTGGTGCCGTTGAGCGCCATGGTAACGGAGAATCCGGCCTTTTCGAGTATGCTGCTGAGAACCTCCAGGTTTATCGGATCATCGTCTACAATAAGAACATGTGCTCCCGAATCGGGGAGGCGGGGTGCCGCTTCGGTATCCGATGAGGCCTGGTATTCTACCGTATTCATCATGATATCACTGTGGTTCTTTGAGTTCTTGTCTGTACCGACGCTGGCCGGCAGGGTGAATCTGAAAATTGATCCCTGGTCGGGATTGCTGGCCGCTTTTATGGTTCCACCATGGAGCTCAACCAGGTGACGGACTATAAAAAGCCCGATGCCGGTTCCCCCGTACTCTTTGCTCAATGCTTCATCTCCCTGTTCATAAGGGAGGAAGATTCGTTCCTGTAGATCTTTGCTGATACCGGTACCGGTATCAGTGATTGAAAATTCAAGAAATTCTTTTCCCGCCCTGGCCTCTGCCGGTGAATCCCCGGGCAGAAGAAATTTCTGAGCTGAAATAACAATCGATCCTGAATCAGTAAACTTGATCGCGTTGCCGATGAGGTTGTAGAGTATCTGGTGGGTCCTTTCTTCGTCTGCAAAGGCATGGGGAAAGTCAATCGGAATGTTATTGATAATGGTTATATCCCGGTGTTGAATCAGGGGTGTCATGAATTCAATGACAACATCAGTAAGAGCCTGCATATCAAGGGGAGCCTGTTGAAGCCGTATGGTGCTGTTTTTCAGCTTTGAGTAGTCAAGGATATCATTGACCAGGTTTGAAAGGCGCCGGCTGCTCGATATAATAAGGGAAAGATAACGCTGCGCCCTGGGTTGTTCGTCTTTTTCAAGTTCATTGATGAGGGTTTCCGCAAGACCCATTATCCCGTTCAGGGGCGTTCTTAATTCGTGGGAAGTATGGGCAAGAAACTCATCTTTCTGGCGGTCCGCTTTTTTAAGGCGTTTCGAGTAAACCTCCAGGTCTCGGTAGGTTGTGGAGAGGCGTCTGATAAGGACCATAACCATGGCTGCGGCCAGAAGCGTTGATCCGGCACAGGTGGGTGCCTCTACTTCCCCCATCACACCGAAGAGGGCCTGGATTATTGCCGGTACAAATGCGGCAATAACAGCAAAAATTCCTCCAGTGAGAATTCGGGCATCCCTGTTGCCCCGGACTGCCTCGGTGATAAGAATATATATTACATAGGGAAGGGCAACCAGGTAAAGGAGATAGAGGGGAAGTCGCGCTGAAAGGATGTCGAGAACCCCTGCCATGGTGAGAATCAGGGCAGTCATTCCGAGAAGTGAAAGCATCGATGCTATTGCCGGAAGTTTATGTCGGTTGCTGCTGCCGATATAGGCGACAAAAATCAAAAGGCCGACGGGTAGAAAAAAGGCCGACATGAGCCACAGGTAGGGCCAGGGCATAATATTTGTGAAGAGTATAAATATCAGGTCTGTGTGAACTCCGATGTAGATAGAGAGACAGAAGGCAAACAGCGCGAAACCCGTAAAGACCCGCTGGTCTCTTCGGATAATGAAAATGGCCATGGTTACTATTGACAAAAGAAGAAAAATTGCCGCAACGATTATATTAAAGATGTCTCCGGACATAATACGGTGGAGATGCCCCTCGGTGGTGCCGAGGCGTACCTTTTTATAGATGCCGATATTTTTAAAATTTGAATAGATCTTGAGATACAGGGTCTTTCCCCGCCATTGATTTCCCAGGGAGATGATTTGCCACCTGAAGGCATTTATGTCTATCACCGCACTGTCGGGATTTTTTACGCCTGCTGAGCTGAATATACGCTGGCTGCCGAGATAGACTTCATATCCCCGCATTAAAAAGGAAGGAAGAAAAACTGAAATATCGCCCCATTCTTCAGGACCATCAAGGGGATGTCGGAGCCAGAGGATATCATGACCCTTTCGCCCCGGGGGATTCAGGAGAGTTTTTGTCGAACCCCATTCCCCGTCAGGGATTTTCTCAGTGCTTTTTTTTTGTCGGTTTTTATCTGTCCGTGCATAGCGGAATTCCCATTTTCCTTCAAGGAAGATGGTCTTCTTTTCCCTGATCCCCGGTCCTGAAGGGGCTCCCATGGCAGAAATATCCGCGGGTATAAAGAAAAACAGGAGACACGAGAGGGGGATAAGCCTCTTTTTTATAAAAACGTTCATTTCGAATAGCAGCCCTGATTATTAAGACAGAAGGAAACAAATAATATGAATTGTAAAGAAAAAAAAAGCTCCCAACAGGGAGCGAAGATGTTACAGGCTATGAATAAATATTCATGCAACACTGATTAGAATAAGAGAAAATACAGTATCGGATTGTGTGGATATAAGATGCCCGGACTGTACAAGCCACATTGAACATGTGACTATCCACCTGCATAACCCGTTATCAGCATTCTTAAATAATTTTTGATCCGTAATTGAATTTATGTCAAGGTAATTCATTTTTTACCAGGGGTTGGGGGAACAAACGATAAAGCAGAGGGAATGAATGACAGTAGTTTCTAAAATTACCAGGTTATTTTTCAAGCCAGTCCCGCACCGCCAGTCCGGTGCCGAAGGGCCAGGGACGGAGCTTTTCCCGGGGGACATGCCTGGTTTCAGCAATTTCATCACCCAGTGAGACGGTACCCTCGGCAGTTACATGGTAGGCAATGATAAGCTGGTTGGCCCCTTCATGGTTATACAGGCCGATAAGCCCTTCAATTTTCGCCTCAAGATTCAGCTCTTCCTTTACTTCCCTTATAATTCCTTTTTCGGGACTTTCTCCTGCCTCGAGGAAACCGGTAACCAGGCCAAAGACCTTTTCGGGCCATGTGGCATTGCGGGCCAGAAGCACCTTCCCTTCATGTTCGATCAGGGCCGCCACCACGGGAAGGGGGTTGTTCCAGTAGATAAAGGAGCAGGATTCTGAGGAGCAGGCACGGCGTTTTGCCCCGTCTATGGTTTTTTCCTGAAGTTCGCTGGCGCAGAGGGGACAGTAGCGGTATGTTTCCATGGTTTCTTCCTTCCATACTAGTAAAGTTTGCATATTTTTGGGATATTCTCCCGATTAATTCAACTAAAAATTTGACATATATTATTTTTAATGCTATAATACTCTATACGGGTGCATGCATATCTGTGTAATTGCGTGAATAAGAGTTCATTTCTGTGTAGAAAAATATAATTCTATGTAGATGCATACTGGGTGTTCTCATTAACTTTCGGCAAAACTCTGATAAAGGAAGAATAAGGCCCGTCATTTTATCCGGTAAAAGGTACGTACATTGTAATGAATCAAGAAAAGTCAGTCCCTGACCTGATTCTCTGTATTGACGATGAAGAAATGCTTCTGAAGTCAACAGTGGATTTTCTCGAAGATTCCGGCTACCGGGTGGTGAGCGCCACCAATGGCAGGGAAGGCCTTGATTTGTTTCATGAAATTATTCCTGACGCGGTGTTTCTTGATCTCAGTATGCCGGTACTTGACGGTTTTGATGTTCTAAATACTGTGACTGCCGAGTCTCCTGAAACGCCGGTTATTGTCATGTCTGGTGCCGGCCGTATACAGGATGTTATTGCCGCCCAGCGCATGGGGGCCTGGGACTATATCGCAAAACCGGTTCTTGAAATGGAGCTGGTTCTTCAGTCCCTTGAGCGGGCCCTTCAACGGTCACGGCTTATGCGGGAAAACCGGGAGTACGCGGAGTACCTGAAAGAGCTGGTTGAAGAGCGAACGAAAGAGCTCAAGAGCGCCAATCGTGAACTCGAAGAGGAAATAGCAGAGCGGAAACGAAATGAAGAGGGCCTTCGTTACGCGATGGATCATGTCAAACTGGCGAACAGGGTCAAGGGTGACTTTCTTGCCCGCATGAGTCATGAAATCCGCACCCCCCTGAATGCGGTAATCGGCATGGTAAATCTTGCCTTTATGACCGACGATGATTCTGAAAAACTTGATTATCTTATTACGGTTCGTGAATCCGCTGATCATCTGATGGCAATTATTAACGATATTCTTGATTTTTCAAAAATTGAAGCGGGTAAACTCCATCTTGAGATTATTCCCTTTAACCTGCGCCGTTTTATGAATGATATTATTCGTACGATGAGCATCAGGGCCGGAGAGAAGTCTCTGTATCTCCAGCTGTTAATGGAAGATGACCTTCCTTTGTTTATTCGAAGTGATCCTACAAGGCTGCGGCAGATAATGATCAATCTTATCGGTAATGCCTTGAAGTTTACATCCCGGGGCGGGGTTGTTGTTAAGGTTGAGGTCGAAGACAATAAAAGAGATGATGGGGGGAAGGCAGTAGAATTGAAGATTACCGTTAATGATACGGGCATCGGTATCCCTGAAAATCGTCTTGATAATATATTTGACAGCTTTACCCAGTCCGATGACAGTATTTCAAGAAAATACGGCGGTACCGGTCTCGGGCTTGCAATCTGCTGGCAGCTTGTTTCGAGAATGAAGGGAGGCATAAAGGCGGAAAGTGAAGAAGGGAAAGGAAGCACCTTCTCTTTCTATGTGCCTGTTGAAGAAGTCCCCTTTGATGAAGTGCCGGCCCAGGAAGACGAGAAGAATAAACTTCCTTCAGGAGAAACTTTTACTATTCTCATGGCGGAAGATAATGAAATAAACCAAAGGCTTAATGTCACGGTCCTGGAAAAACTGGGGCATAATGTAACAGTAGCAAAGAACGGCCTGGTGGTTCTTGAAGAAATGCGAAATCATTATTTTGACCTGATTCTTATGGATATTGAAATGCCCTACATGGACGGCATAGAGGCGACCCGGCGGATACGCGATGGAGAAGTTGGTGAAGATAAAAAAAATATTCCCATTATCGCGATAACCGCTCATGTACAGGATGAAATAAAAAAGCAGTGCTTTGACACGGGCATGAATGACTATGTCGGCAAGCCGATTAAAATTGAAGTGCTGGGTAACCGGATAGAAGCATTGATGCACAAAGAAAGATCTTCCCTTGATGACAAGATGTCATTGGGAAAAATTTCTGAAGAATTGCCTCCTGAGGTATAGGGTAGCCCGGGACCCGGCCTGACTGCATCATGTATTGTGCCGACAGCCATGATGACGGTTCTCTTGAAATGCCTTCGGTCCCCCTCCTCCACATTTGACTGAACGGCGGGAATATTTTTACGATTGGGCAATCTTTGTGATGTTTGATAATTAATAAGTAGAAAAAAGAGTAACATGGTGCCTGCCGCTGTTTCATATTCTTTATAATGAAGAAGAGGAGCGCTATGAACAGGGAACAGGAACAGCATACTTTTTTTGAAAACCTTCAGACCTGGCTTTATGCTTTTCTGATGGTGGTTGTTTTTGCTGCCATTGGTTTTCTTCTCGGGGGTTTGACCGGTGGAGTCCTTTCCATTGTTTTTACTCTGCTTTTTGCCCTGGTAACGCCCCGGGTTTCTCCTTTCCTGATTTTTCGCAATTTCTTCTCGTCCATCAGATAGTCGGTTCG
>CAZPEK010000022.1:9651-17073 GCA_964585555.1 uncultured Leptospirales bacterium
CATGGTTTCTCCTTTCCTGTGTTTTCGTCGATACCGGGGGCGTCTCCTCGCCCCTGCTGAAGCTCCGGGACTCTACCGGATAGCTGAAATGCTGACCCGGCGCGCGGGGCTTGATCGGGTTCCCCGTCTTTTCATTCTTCCTGTTTCGGCGATGAATGCCTTTACCGTGGGGACCCGCCGTGACTACGCCATTGGTATTACCGATGGTCTGCTCAGAGCCCTGGATGCCCGGGAGCTCACCGGTGTTCTGGCCCATGAAATAAGCCATCTCCAGCATCATGATCTCTGGATAATGAACCTGGTTGAGAACCTGACCTGGTTTACCCGTCTTTTTTCTCTTTTTGGCCAGTGGATGCTCCTTTTTTCACTTCCCTTTCTCATTATTGAAAGTGTTCAGGTAACTATGGCGATGGGGGCAGGGGTTGCCCTGCTGATTACTGCGCCGTGGCTCAGCTTCAGGCTGAAACTGGCCCTTTCCCGGGCCAGGGAATACCAGGCTGATGCGGGGGCCGCTCTCCTTGCTGATGACGCCCTGGGGCTTGCATCGGCTCTTCAAAAGATTCAGTTTCGTTACCGAAATCTTCTTGATTTTTTCCTGGTCCCGGGTAGAAAAAATGATCCCCCGGGGGGATTGCAGTCCCATCCTGATACTGATGGGCGTATCAGGCGCCTTCTCGGGGAAAAGAACATATCGGAACAGGAAAAACGTCCTGTCATGCTTCGGGACCGCCGGGACAGGAGACTTGATCTTCCACGAAGGCTTCGCCACCTTTGATCTATGAATAAAAAAGAATATAATATCGAAGAGGTAACTCTTTCCTTTCGTGACGCGTCATATGAATGGGGGAAGTCAGGACTTCCTTTGCCCGAAATTATTCAGGGTTTTCAAAAAATAATTCTGGGCTACTACCGTGAGCATCGGCGGGATTTTCCCTGGCGCGAAAGGAGTGACCTGTACGAAATTTTAATTTCGGAAGTTATGCTCCAGCAGACTCAGACCGGACGGGTCGCGGAAAAGTATCTTCCCTTTCTCGAAGCATTCCCGACCATCAGGGATCTTGGTTCTGCCGAAAGGGGCGATGTCCTCAGGGCCTGGCAGGGCCTCGGGTACAACCGGCGTGCCGTCATGCTTCACCGTATCGCCCGCCAGGTACTTGATGAGTACGGGGGTACGATTCCCGCAGTGCCGGAAGAACTTATCAAGCTTCCCGGTATTGGAAAAGCAACTGCCGCGTCGATCTGCGCCTTTGCCTGTGACAGTCCCGAGGTTTTTATTGAGACCAATATACGAACCGTCTTTATTCACTTTTTTTTCCCGGGAGTTGAAGAGGTCCATGACCGGGACATTATACCCCTGGTTGAGGCGACCCTTGACCGGACATCACCCCGGCGCTGGTATTCCGCCCTGATGGATTACGGGGTGATGCTGAAGAAGGCGGGCCCCAATCCTTCACGGCGAAGCCGTCATCACGCCATGCAGTCTCCCTTCGAGGGATCGGACCGCCAGGTTCGGGGACGTATTTTGAAAATCCTTTTAGCTGAGCCGGGACTTAATGAGAAAGATCTCATTGCGCGTCTTAACGAGCAGAAAGAACGGGTTGTTGCCATACTTGCGGGCATGACTGCTGAAGGACTGGTAAGTGTTAAAAATAAAAGGTATTTTGTTTAGGTCACCGCATCGCCCCTGGCCCTGATAGCCCCGGGTTTAAACCGCCCCCGGCCGATGGATACTTATTGTGCTCTAATGTTCTCTGTCGGCCACCCCCGGAGAGGGGGTTTATAAGCTTCGTAACCCCCCGTGGGAGTGGCGAAATTGCTGTACAGGTGCAATTCTCTGGCCCCTTGAGCCGGGGGCTCGTGGCTGCTGTTCTGGGGAAATTTACTCTTTACATTAGAAACTTTTTGTTGATAAAATGTCAGCAGGTCATGGAGGCGGAGATATGATTCAAAATATAAGAGAAACACGGCTTACAGATGTTACCGTTAAAGACACCTTCTGGTCTCCCCGTCTTGAGATAAACCGAAAGCATTCTCTCATCTACCAGTGGGAAAAATACCTGGAGGCTGGCACTATTGAGAATTTTAGAATTGCCGCAGGTATCAGTGAAGGGAACCGCCGGGGTTTTTTTTATACTGACTCAGATCTTCACAAGTGGGCTGACGCGGCTTCACGGGTCCTTGCCTCAAAGAAAGACTTAAAACTTCAGAAACTTTTAAAAGAATACATCTCCCTTGTCGATGGGGCCCAGGATGATGACGGCTATCTCTATACCTTTAACCAGGTTAATTTTCCCGGGACTCGCTGGGTCAACCTGCAGATAGAACATGAGCTCTACTGCATGGGGCATTTTATCGAAGCGGGCATTGAATATTTTCAGGCCACGGGAAAGAAGGATCTTCTTGTTCTGGTTGAGAAAACCGCCCGTCTCATCTGCAGTGAATTTTTATCACGGGGCCCCGGGGAGGCACCGGGGCATCAGGAAATAGAACTGGCCCTTCTGCGTCTTTACGGGGTGACGAAAAATGAAACCTACCGGGAGACGGCAGAGCATTTTTTATATGTAAGAGGAAGAAAAAGGCTCTTCGGTTTTATGCTGCTCAGGGAATTTTTTAATCACGGGGCGCGCATGAAAGAGCTCTCCCGGCATTCGGGTATCGATGAGGCAGAAGGTTTCGACTACACAGAAGCTGTGGGAGACAAGAAGCCCTTCTTGATGGGTCTTCGTCTCAACGCGTCGTTCCTTTCAGGAAGATATCATCAGCAGCATAAGCCGGTAGAAAAGCAGAAAAAGCCCGCGGGTCACGCAGTACGATTTACCTATCTGCAGACCGCACGTACCATGGCGGCGGGGATAGCCCATGATACCGAAGACCTTGAACGACAGGAAGCCCTCTGGGAAAAGCTCGTGAGCGGCTGGATGTATGTCACCGGGGGCATCGGGTCTCTTCCCCTGATAGAGGGATTTGGCAGAAAATATGAACTCAATAATCGTCATGCCTACTGTGAAACCTGCGCCGCTATTGGAAATATTTTCTGGAATCATGAGCTGTTTAAGGTTACGGGCAAATCCCGGTACGCCGATCTCCTTGAGTGGCAGCTGTATAACGGGGCTCTGGCTGGTGTGTCAGCTGGCGGTGATGCCTGGTTCTACAGCAATCCCCTTGATGCTTACGAAAAGTTTGAGCGGCGCCCCTGGTTTGATACCGCCTGCTGCCCCTCGAATATATCACGCCTCCAGGCATCCATCGGGAGGTATATCTCGTCATGGAAGGGAGACACGCTTTTTATTAACCAGTATATCAGCATGAAAGAAAAGGCTACTGGCCAGGGGCATCTTGTTTCTGTTAAAAGTGAACTTCCCTATGGGAACCGGGTGCGCATATCAGTTTCCGCTGGAAATGCTCATGACTGTACGGTTAAGCTTCGTATTCCCTCATGGAGCGATGGGGCTGTTTTGATCGTCAATGGTCTTGAGGTTCGGTATCTCGGGGGCAGGAGTGAAACCACTTTCGGGCTTGAGCGTTTTGCCGCGGCGCGCTATGAGACCCTTACGGTACCCAAAGGGAAAAAATATATATTAAACCTTGAACTGAAAATGCCGGTACAGACTATCACTGCCCATCCGAAAGTACGTTCAGCGCGGGGCCGTGTTGCCATAACCCGGGGGCCCCTGGTTTACTGCCTTGAGGGGTGGAGGAACCATAACCTTGATCATGACGGGGCCCTTATACTTCCTTCAAAAATATCTTACCGGGAAGAGGGCGATGGGACAGGTCTTATCACAGGTCGTGATAAGAAAGGACCGGATCTTTTTTTCACCCCCTGGTATAACCGGGGCAATAAGGGCAGCGGATGGATGCAGGTCTGGGTTAAAAAGGCGTGAGGAACCCTGTCTCGTTTTCAGGACTTTTTCTATAATAAGAACTGGAGTGGCATTGTCTGCAATACCGGGAAGAAATTTTTGTTACAATTATTCCACCAGGTCTCTCATGTCGGCAACCGGATCGAATTCATCGATTATCTCCCTGCCAAGGAGGGTTTCGAGGGCGTCTTCGAGGGTGATGATGCCGGTATAGGTGTCAGGTCCATTGTTGACAATGCAGATATGAATTTTCTGGGCTATCATGTAGTTTAAAACATTATAGACCGGTGTATTTTCATGAACGAAAGAAGGATTTCTGGCAATGCTTTTCAGTTCAGCCGAAGGGTCACCCTCAGTGATTGTTTCCATGATTTGACGGTGCATGACAATTCCAGTGATTTTATCTTCCTTCACATTATAAAGAGGAATTCTTGAAAAATAGAGACTGATGTTTTTTTTCTTAATGTCACTGACACGATATGAGTCATCAAGGGTAAAGACCACTGATCGGGGTGTCATGATTTCCCCCACGGTGACAGACTTCAGGGAGAAAAGGTTGTCTACAATTCGGTACTCATTCTTTTCAATGCTTCCCTGCCGGTGCCCGAGGCGGATAAAGTTTTTAATTTCTGCCCGGGAGACCGCATCAGAAGTGTCTCCATGAGATAAGGCTTTTGAGAGGAAATATACCGGAACAATCAGGGGCTTTAACAAAATTATCATACCTCGAAGTATCCAGGCAGAGAGGGGGCTCAGTTTTTTCCAGTAGCTTGCCCCGATGGTCTTCGGTATGATTTCTGAAAATATTAAGATGAGCAGTGTCAGGACTCCTGAAAAAAGGGCCATCCACTCAGAGCCGAAGAGCTGCAGGGCGATTGCCCCGGAGACCGCCGCTCCCACGGTATGCGATATGGTATTGAGGGTCAGGATGGCGGCAATGGGTTCGTCAATACGGTCTTTCATCTTTTGCAGCATGGCACCGGAGCGCTCTTTTTTATCGATAAGAACCTGAATGTAGGGTCGGGTGATTGAAAGAATTACCGATTCAAGTATTGAACAGATAAATGAAACAGCCAGAAGGCCGGTTATAACGAGAGTTAGTTTCAGCATTTTTATTTTCCTGCAGTTAATTCTGTCCTGTTTATCAGTCCCGTGATCTCTGTAAAGTATTTACTGTTTCAGTACGGGCCACCGGTCTATTATTTTTTTATTCCGCATAATGATAATGTCACCGAACTGAAGCATGACGGCCTCACTCTGGGTCGGTCTGAGAAATACAAAGTCATCTATATTAAGTGCGGTTTTTTCAGAAGATGTGGCGATTTCCTGGTTGGAGCTGTGTCCGTATATCGGGTTTCCCCTGAGCCCCTTCGGCTCATGATAAACGGCCTTCCAGTAGCCTCCGTAAATGAAATAGCTCTGGCGCCAGTTGGGATTGATGAGTCCCCAGAAGGATGATAAAAATTCAAGGTAGGGGATAAAGAGCCCCCTGTTTTTTTTCAGCACCGGTGTGGCTATAAAGAGAGCCGGCAGGTGATCGGCAAGGGTCGGCAGGTCAAAATCTGAAGGCTTTACCAGGCCGGAGCCCGCGGATATATCATTTATAACCGGTACATTCTTATACATCTGGTAGGTCGTGCTGCCGGCACTGTTAAAGGTCAGTTGTCTTTTAAACAGTTGGGGGAAGTTTTTTTCCCCATAGTTTATAAACCGGTTATAGGTTTCAAGGGATTCTTCAAGGGCCGATTCACGGGATGAAATGACCGGCGGGGCCTTTGCAATATGGGCTTCATATCCCATGAAGCCGCTGAATGAGAGATGCTTCGGGTTGTCCCTTATCAGTGTGAGCATTTCGTGAAGCTCCCGGTCATTCTGCAGGCCCCCGCGGTGAAGCCCCACATCGAGTTCAATGTTTATTAAAAGCTTCATGTTTTGATTTTTCGCAAGAGCCAGGTACTGGTTCAGCCTGTTTGTATTGTCTATGAGCCACTGGATTTGTTTTGAAACGTCAAAACTGGAAGTTTTTTTAAGCCGCTTCAGGCATGTTTGTGCCGCTGCCGCGGGCATCGGTTTTCCGAGGAGCATCTCCAGGCGGGGAAGTCTTTCGGCAAGGCGGTTGATAAAGGGCTGATGAAAAACCATAATGTTTCGGGTGCCGGTTTTTTTGCATATATAATCTATAAGCCTGATGGAGGGGAGTGATTTGGCGACCAGGCGGAATTTTTTTCCCCTGTCCATGTGCGAAAGAAGGGTTGCAATATTCTGGTCAAGGATATCAAGATCAAGAACCAGTACGGGACGGGCAGTTCCCCCTGCCTTTAATTCGGTATTGAGCTTTGAAAAGAATGGAGAATAGGGGGCTCCCGTATCCCCGGGACGCAGGAGAGCAGCCAAAAGAAGAAGTACTGCTGCTGTAACGATCCATCTTTTCATGCCGGTATTCCTTTGAACATATATTTAAGAGTAATATAATCCTTTATTTTCAGCGGATAGTCCAGTAGAAAATTTACCTCGACAATGGTATGATGAAATAGTATAAAGTTTTTTTGTAAAGAAGATACCTGGAGATAATCAGTGCTGCATTTTAACTTCAGGCATTTTTATGAAAGAAATACTTTTTCCAACAGGTTGAGGTTAATACTATGACACATGAAACAACGAAGCGGCCCTTTCCGACCATAGGCTGGGCCCTGGTGCTTTTTCTCCTGGGACTTGCTTTTACTGGTTTGATAATACTGGTTACCATGTTTTTTCCGGAAACACTGAAGGGTGATCTTCTTTTAACCGGGGTGCTGAACGGGATTCCTTTAGCGGTACTGGTTATTATCGGCTATAAAAAAAGAAAGGGATTGTGGGGGGAAGTTTTTCCCTTTCAGATGCCGAAACCGGCAGACTTTTTCTTTCTCCTCATCGCCGCCCTGGGCCTTTCGATTCTGATGTCAGAGGTAGATAATATCTTCAGACTTTTTTTTCCTGTGCCGCAGTACATTTTTGACTTTTTTATGAGCATACTGGCCGGGGGAAGTATTTTTGCTTCACTCGTTATTGTCAGCCTTATTGCTCCCTTTACCGAGGAGTTCTTTTTCCGTGGCATTATTCTGAAGGGGTTTCTTGAAAACTACAAAGTTTCTACCGCATTGATTGTCTCTTCCTTTCTCTTTGCCTTTTTTCATTTAAATCCATGGCAGTTTTTCGGCGCCTTCTTCGGGGGACTTGTTCTCGGGTGGATATACTACCGTACCGGGAATCTTTTGCTTTCCCTATTGCTCCATGGTTTTTTTAACACCCTGCCGGTTCTTCTGGTTCGTTTTAACGTTGTCATTGACGGATACAGCAACACGGAAAACCTTCAGGGCTTTCAACCTCCCTGGTTCGACGGCGCGGGAGTGCTTCTTCTTGCAGCGGGTATATGGTATTTTCAGCGAAGGGATAGAAAAGACGAACGGGTCACGTGACCCGTTCTTTGTAGTTATTTTTTGTAAAAGTCTTCTACCAGGCCGTTGTGGTCTTCGTCTCCCGTAAAGTCGGTGTCATAGTATGTATAGCGAAGGTTCTCTCC
>CAZPEK010000022.1:17083-17279 GCA_964585555.1 uncultured Leptospirales bacterium
AATCACTGGTACAGTATTCGCCTGTTGTAACATTACAGGGGCCGCCGTCATTCATAACCGGATCATCCCAGGTAGTGTCAACATCATGCCAGTCTCCGGCCCAGTAGATCATGTTCCAGGCGTGGTTGCTTCCTGTGTAAACCTTGGCCTGAATTCCGCTTGCCCGGAGAAGGGCAGCATACAATGTTGCGTAGCC
>CAZPEK010000023.1:0-15833 GCA_964585555.1 uncultured Leptospirales bacterium
ATTTCTCTTATTCCCTTCTGCATCACCTGATCAACCAGATCTACTGCTTTAACCCGTGTCACTTCCTTCCAGCCCTGCGTAGCGACCATTGAGTCACGGGCATCAATTCCTGCAATAATACATTCGGGACTCGCGGCTATAATATTTTCAAAATCCTTTTCAAGAATCGCAGAACCTATTATAATACGGCGTATCCCCACGTCAAGATAAAGCTTCACCGTATCGGCATTCCGAATACCGCCTCCGATCTCAATGGGCACATTCACGCTTTGAGCGATAGATGCGACAAGGTCACCATTTACGGGACGACCGTCAAAGGCGCCGTCAAGGTCAACAACATGAATCAGCTTCGCTCCCAGGTCTTCAAATTTCTTCGCCTGCCCTACCGGGTCATCGGAATAAACAGTTTTTCTGTCCGGGTCTCCCTGAAGGAGACGAACACACTTGCCTGCTTTTATATCAATGGCTTGAATAACTAGCATACTGCCCTCACAAAATTTTCAACTATTTTCAATCCAAAACGATGACTTTTTTCAGGATGAAACTGTGTCGCAATACAGTTCTTTCGCCCGACTATACAGGGAAAAGTCTCACTGTAGGTTGTTTCTCCCAGGACCCATGACCGATCATCAGCGACCGGATGGTACGAGTGAATAAAATAAAAATAACTCCCCTGGGGAACTCCTTCAAGAAAAGGCGACTCACCATTGAAGGTTACAGAATTCCAGCCCATATGGGGGACCTTAAGATCAGCTTCAGGGAACCGGACTACCTTACCGGGTATAATATCGAGCCCCCGGGTTTCACCAAATTCTTCACTGGACGAAAAAAGCAGCTGGTAACCAAGACAAATGCCGAAAAAATATCCATCAGCGGCGATAAACTCCTTAAGAGGCTCTATCCATCCCATAGACTTGAGATTTTCCATTGCCATGGCAAAGGCACCATCTCCCGGCATTATCAATGCATCGGTATTTGATATTGTGGAGGGGTCACTGCTGACCTGAACCTTATCAGTATAGAGTTCGATGGCCTTCACAACAGAGCGAAGGTTACCCATCCCGTAATCAATTACAGTAATCATGAAATAGTTCCCTTTGTAGAAGGAACAACTCCCTCAAGAAGAGGATCAATTTCAATGGCCCTTCTCAGCGCCATGCCGAGGGCCTTAAAAACCGCCTCATGTATATGGTGTCTGTTATCTCCGCTGGAAACCTGGACATGGAGATTTATACCCCCGTTGTCCGCAAAGGCGCGAAGAAACTCAATGGTCAATTCTTCTGAATATTTACCCACCTGGCCCTGCATGGGCGGTCCCGTATATTTAAAGAACGACCGCCCTGAAAGGTCAAGGGCAACCGTTGCAAGGGCATCATCCATGGGAGCCGAGGCTTCACCAAAACGGTGAATCCCCCTCTTTTCGCCCAGGGCATCTTTCAGGGCCTCACCAAGGCAGATTCCCGTATCTTCTACAGAATGATGATCATCAATTTCAACATCACCAACACATTTTAAGTTAAGCTTAAACCGTCCATGGCGCGACATGGCGGAAAGCATATGATCAAAAAAGGGAACACCGGTGTCAATGACAGATTCCGCTGATCTGAGAAGTTCAAGTTCAACCGCAATATCAGTCTCGGATGTTTTTCTTGAACTGGTTCCTTTTCTTACTGTAGTCTCTTTTTTCATTAGATTTATCCGATATGTAATGTATCCCCATCATGAGAGTATATTTCTCCATCGGTCTAAAAGCCGGTAAAATATACCTGTAATCCTCTATTTTTCCATCAACATCTTAATATTCAAAACCAAGACTGAATATAATATCCATATTTCCAAATGACTTTCTATAAAACGGCCATGCGAAGTCAAGTTTTAAAACGATAACCGGGAAAAGGGCAAGACGAAAGCCGAAACCCATATCCATCTTAAAATCATCAAAATTTCCAGTTTTTTTATCAACAAAATGATACTTTCCATCCCAGGCTGAACCCATGTCCATAAAAAGAACTCCACCAATTCGACCTATTCCAAGAAAAAGAGGCCAGCCAAGCTTAATTCCTTCAACAGCTGTAAACCTGAACTCCGCATTGAAGAGATACATATATTTTCCAGAATAGCCAAGAAAAGAATGACCGCGAAGGGTATTAAAGCCCCCGAGGTAATATTTAAAAAACTCGGCATCTTTACCGAAAACAGCACCCCCCATTCCTCTGAAGGCAAAAACATATCGCTTATTGATAAGAAAATACCGCCTCAGGTCTACATCAACACTTGAAAAGTTAAAATCCTGCCCGGTTACATTAATGGCCTGCTCAAAACTGATTCCTCCCCTGAAGCCGTCTGCAGGTGACATACGCCCCCAGAGAACATTATCATAACTGAGCCCTACTGCCAACTGGTTCAGATTTGCATACACATCAGACCGTGAATCATATATTGAATAATCGTGTTCATACCGTGAGATTGTCATCTTACCTTCAAGTCTGAAAAAACGTTGATAGGGATACCTGCCGACAATATAGCCCCCATAATGATTCAGATAGACAGTTCCAAGGTTTGCGTTATGAATCAGGTCATTGATATCACCAATAGAATAAATCAGAAAAGGATTAGTCTGGCTAAAAGCACCGATACCTACATCAATACGATGTTTCAGGTAATAGTAAGCTGCATCAAAATTAAGGTCATTATTCTTATCCTGCCTGATATAGTTACCGGTAAGAACAAGCCTGTGGTCTCCCATGTCATCAGAAAAAGCGACCTGCATAATTCCGGCAAAACCATAATTAAGGGTTCCCGTCAGCATAAGAAGAAAAACATCACTTGAAAGTCCCGGGGAATAATCACTCAAAATAGTTTTTCTGAAATCATAGTATGTCTGCTCAAAAATGATATCCTTTTTAACAACTTCTGGATTCTCAGTTTCTTCATAGCGCTTGCTGCCCTTCAGACGTTTAACCATAATATCATAACCGAGATTCTGGTAGGCAACCATGGCAATTTTGTTTTCTCCTGGAAACCAGCGCGGTGAGAATACTCCGGAAAGGACATCGGTAACCTTTTCAGAACTGTTTTTTTTCAAATCATGGATGTATACATTGTAAATACCTGAACGGTTAGAAACATACAGAAGCTTATCACCTTTTCTGTTTAATTCACCCTGAATATCATTTCCTTTTCCCTCCACTAGAATGGAAGTTTTTTTGTCGATAAGGTCATACTGGTAAATATTAAAATCTCTATTATGGGGATCTGAGTTGCCATTGCGGTTAGAAGAAAAAATAATACTCCTGTTATCAGGAGAAATAGATGGGTTCTTTTCCATATATTTATCATCAGTGATCTTTTGAAGATTTTTTTTCTTTCGATCATAGAGATAGATATCTGGATATCCTCCGGAGACTCCGGTACATACAACCTGTCGGGCATCCAAAGAAAGAGACGGATATTTTACAGCCCGTAAAGGGAGGTATATTTTTTCTATAATTTTTCCCTGTACCGGATGAATGATATAAATAATGTCACGACCACCCCCCTGTGCGACAAAAAGCAGTTCTTTTCCGCTGCTGCTCCAGGAAAGTTTATTATCCATCAGGTGCATTCCCACAAAACCTGAAGTGGTTGCCCCCTTGAGAAGGACCCTGACCTTCCTGTCTTTTTTGTCCTTTTTTTCATTAGCCTTTCTTATGACAATGCTGGGATAAATATTTTTATCAGTAAGATAGGCAATATATTTCCCGTCAGGCGACACAGCAGGAGCAGTATTAACTCCAGAATAGGTTTTCATATGATGAGTCAGCTGACGGGCCTCTTCATCTTCATAATTTTTTCGTGCCACAAGGGGATAATACCTTTTTTTAAAAAAACGTATCCACTCCTTATTAACATCCTCGATATCTTTGCCTGTTACTGATTTCAAAGCCTGATTTAAATCATTAAGATCTCTCACATCCCTGAAAAATTCACCAATAGCCTTTTTCCCATATTCTTTTTCAAGGTAATAATAAAAGGCCTGTCCCTGTTTATAAAGAAGATAGGGAGACCGGATATAAAGCCTGGTAAGATCCTGAAGTGTTGCATACTTTTCATTAAAAAGTATATCCCTCATAACCATGTCTGCAGTCTCATCATAACCAATTGACAGATATTCAGCCATCCCTTCAACAATCCAGAGGGGAATTCTCCCGATACCGAATCTTCCCATCAACTCACCTGAGGTATCTGCAAAAAGTATATTAAACTGAAAGGCATGTACAAGCTCATGGGTAAGAACATGACGCAGGTCAACATAAGAACCGGTAAAGGGAACCACGACCCGGCTCTTCATCGATTCAGTAAAACCACCGGTTGATTCTCCTATCAGGTAGGGCATTATGTTATTATTCTGAAAAGCGATATGAGATGGATACAGCATTATGGGAACCACATCGGTTAATTCATGATTCAAGTAATCACCAATATGCACACAGGCTTCTTCGGCGATCTTTGCGGCTTCCATGGCCATTTCTTCCATGCCATCGGGATAGTATATGTTAAAATGAATTGTCTTGAGAATTTTCCAGTCAAAGACCTCGTAATTGACCTTATTCTTCCCAAAGGAAAAAAGGGGAAGAGACGACATGACCAGGAGGGCGGTCAGGATTAATATATAGCTTGTATACTTTCTCATGCCTTTAACGGGTGCACAGCAGTATAAATAATTTTCTCTCTGATTGTAATACCATGTAATGTATTCTGTCTATCTCTGCAAGTTAAAAGTTACAGGGAAGGCAATAAAGATGGGGGGAAAAAAAGCAGTATGAACATCACGAAAGGCTGACAAACCATTTCAGACCTTAGAGAAAATAAAGGGATTTTATTTCATCAGAGGAAATTCTTCCTTCATCAATAATATTCAGCCCCCCTTCAGTAACATCAATTATTGTCGGAAAGGGGTGCTTTTTACAAAATTCTTCCACAAGGATAATCATATCGGCCTTCTGGTATTTACGGTAAATATCCTTAATTCGAAGCCCCCGTTTCTTTCTGAAATGAATTCCCGCGCCGAAAAGGAGGGGCTGGTTAACCTGGGCAATAATATCCTGAATAAATTTATTCTTAGGGAATCGTACCGGAATTATCCTTGAACCATTACGCCCCAGCTTGCTTCGAAGCCGCACCACAACCTCTCCCGGCCAGACACGGTGAAGAAAATCAAATTCTGTCTTGTCATAACTGGCGAGTTCATCAAGCATTTTGAATGAATTAATAAGGCGAACGACATTGTCCCCCCTTTCGCCGAAAACCTTCACCATTTTCTTTTCATTGCCATTTTTAGCAACTGCAAGTATACCGAAAACAGAATCAACGGGAAGAACAATTATGCTCCCCTCTTTAAGGTTATCAACCACCCTGCAGACAACTTCCCTTTCAAGAGAGCCGTCTTTCCTGGTCTTTTTAATAGGCATTATTTGATTCTTTAAGGACGGCATTCCTGCAATTTTCCTCCCTGCAGTGTGTATCATTTTCCAGAATAATCGATGTTATTCTTCCAACACTGTTTTCCTGATACAGGGTAAAATGGGCATAGTGAAGATGAAGACACTTTACGGTATCAAATGTTCTGATTCCGCCGACTCCACTGCTCATTAATTTGCAGTTGGGCTCAATGGTTTCCTGTTCACCAATAAACTGCAGGTATGACTTCTTCCGTAAAAAAGCATAGTGAACGTGAGCCTGTTTCATTTCCTCAAGGTAGCCTGTTTCACCCTGGATCACGCCTTCAATTTTTTTAACATACCCCTGATCTTCCAGTTTATGAATTTTATCATTTAGAAATGGACATGTCAACCAGAGAGGAGTGGAAATAGCAATAAAATTCAATTTATCACCCTTCTTTTCATTCTTTTGAGGAAGTGGAGAAAGAAGTACAACCTTCGGATAACCCCATGGGCACCGGCTGAGAACAGACTTAGCAAAAATATTATTATTTTTCAGCTGCCAGGCGAGAACTGCAGCATCTTTTTCAGAGTAATCTATGTTAAAATACATCATCGCGAGTTTCCACAGTTCGGTAAATTCGGTTAAAATAAAGGAAAAGTACCAGCAGGGAAACAACGACCCATATAATCCGCATATGAGTAAGGGGAAGTTCCTTTTCTTCGTGATCCTGGGGCTCGACTCCCGGGGGGCGGGAATCATTAACGCCCTTGACAATAACTACTTTTGAACCAGGCTTCAGGGCGCCATAAGTAGAAAAGTCCTTCTGGTCAACGCTGCCTGAGACAAATTCATTAAGCTTTTTCCTCAGGCTGAGGTTTTCTTTTTTTAAATCATCATTTTTTTTTACAAGCTCTGCTTCCCTGCTCACCAGCATGTAGCGCTCCAGTAGTCCGCTTTTACTGAAGACAAATACATACACACTGGAAAGCAGCAGAACCAGCAAAAAAGCTATCAGATACCTGTTTCTATGCAAGGTTATAGAAAACTCCTTTGCCTCTATAGATAGCAACCGCACCGAGCTCTTCTTCAATTCTCATGAGCTGGTTGTATTTAGCAATTCGATCAGTCCGTGAAGCAGAACCGGTTTTAATCTGTCCCGCGTTAGTTGCCACTACCAGGTCTGCAATAGTGGTATCTTCTGTTTCACCGGAACGGTGTGACACGACTGCAGTATAACTGGCACGCTTGGCCATTTCAATTGCCTGAAGGGTCTCAGTAAGAGTACCAATCTGGTTCAGCTTAATGAGAATTGAATTGGTAATACCGAGATCAATTCCCTTCTGGAGCCTTTCGGTATTGGTTACAAAAAGGTCATCACCGACAAGCTGAATTTTTTTACCAAGACGGTCAGTCATAAGCTTAAAGCCGTCCCAGTCATCTTCATCGAGTCCGTCTTCGATTGAAATGATCGGATAGGCGTTCACCATCTTTTCCCAGTAATCAACCATCTGGGCGCTGTCCAGCTCACTGCCGTCACTCTTTGAGAAAACATATTTCTTTTTATTTTTATCATAAAACTCACTGGCTGCCGGGTCCATGGCAATCATGATATCTTCGCCGCCTTTAAAGCCCGCTTTGCCGATTGCTTCCATGATAAGCTCGAGGGGTTCTTCATTTGACTTACAGTTCGGGGCGAAACCACCCTCGTCACCGACAGCTGTATTATAGCCTTTTCCCTTAAGAACTGACTTCAGGGCATGAAAGGTTTCAGCACCCATTCTCAGGCCTTCCCTGAAACTGTCAGCCCCTACCGGCATAACCATGTACTCCTGGCAGTCTACACTGGAATCGGCATGGGATCCGCCATTGATAATATTCATCATGGGAACAGGAAGTTCACAGGCATTTACTCCGCCGATATAACGGTAGAGGGGAATATCAAGGGTTTCCGCAGCAGCCTTTGCGCAGGCAAGAGAAACTGCAAGTATTGCGTTTGCACCGAGCTTTGACTTGTTGGGTGTTCCGTCAAGTTCGATCAAAACATTATCCAGCTCAACCTGGTTCAGGGCATCCATATCCATAATTGAACCGGAAATTTTTTCATTAACATTAGCAACCGCATTGAGCACCCCTTTACCGAGGTACCGGTTTTTATCGCCGTCTCTTAATTCAACAGCCTCATGTACTCCCGTTGAAGCGCCGGAAGGAACCATTGCTCTTCCCCTGAAACCGGAAGAAAGCTCTACGTCTACCTCTACTGTCGGGTTGCCCCGTGAATCCAGTACTTCCCGTGCACGAACATCGGTAATAACTGTCATAGTATTCTCCTTACTTTTATATTATAATATGTAAAATTTCTTAAGTCAGGGTGCCGCATAACAGACACGCCATTTTCTCGCATCATATCCCGATACTTGATTTTGTCAACTGCCCGATTCACTGCTTCAGCACAACTGTTAAAATTGTACCCACATGACACACATTAATGCAAGCATATTTTACAGGATTGGATCCACCGGTCATCAGAACCACGAAAGCCCCCTGCTCTTTTTATATATTTAAAAATCCGGCACCACCACACCTGTCAGTATATCTTTAAAACCGAAAAACTTTTCCCGGTAGATAGGCTCAACAGAAAAAGGCTTTGTTTAATACAAAGCCCCGGCTGGTCAAGTTTTTTTTAAGGAAGTTTAGACCTCTTCAAATTCGATTCTTTCAGCATCGGCCCATAGCTTTTCAAGCTGGTAATATTCCCGCAGCTCTTCAGTAAAAATATGAACTATTATGCCGTTAAAATCAAGAATTATCCAACCCGAATTCAGATCAGGTTTCATTCCCTCTTTCAAGCCCTTTGCGAAAAAATATTTCCGCAGATCACGGGCAAGGGACTTGCAGTGAACCATGGAACTGCCGGTGGCAATAATAAAATACTCAAAATAGCTATTAACCCTGCTTAAATCCATAACCACTGTCTCGAGAGCTTTTTTATCATCGAGAACCGCATAGGATTCACCAAGTATTTCCATCATTTCACTATCACTTAAAGACTTTTTCATTGAGCAAGATCCTCTCCGATAATTATCAGCACATTATGCAACAGGGTATTATCAATAATATAATGGATATTATCAATCCCCGTAAGCTCTGAAACCTTTTTCACCGCGCCAGTGGAACTCTTCCGGGCAATAATAACCGATTTTTTCATTGGGGGAAAGGGGGAAGTTCCGAACTCTACTACCGATAATCCTTCCCGGTTATATTTATTTCTCATCTTTCTGGCCAGTCCCGGCACGGATGTCCCGTTAAGAATTTTTACCTTTACCGCTGTTTCTCCTTCCTTGTTCATTATCAAATGCTGGAGAAACTCGCTCTCATAAATTTTATGCGAGACATTATCAATTGTATAGAAGCCCCCATTGAAGGCCCCTGGCAGCATTATAGAAAAAAAACTTCCTTCCTTTAAAAAATAACCCGCCATAGTCATAACTTCCTGGGGAAGAAGACTGGTTTTAATTGAAGAAAGAAGTTCAGAGACAAACTCAAAGGTGAGAAGATTCTCTTTTTTCTGCCGGTTGTGATACAGAGAGAGAAAAATATCTTCGATACGGTCAAATTTCAGATAAATCGATCCATTTTCAACATTGTTGATATATCTCATCACCTTTTTGCCATCAAGATAATTCGAGCCGAACTTCATAGATTCTTTCCCCTTCATCTGGTCAAGCATGAAGATATCAAGCCCCTCTATAAGATCGGTAATGCGGCGCACGTCGCTGGTATAAAGCTCAACATAAAAAGGTATATTCAGTTTCAGGTCGATGAGGAGAGAACGCCTGAGACGATCAAAATAGATAAAATCGACTTCACTGATTGCAACCGGATTTTCACGGGACTCGTCAAGGTATACCCTGAAATTAGGGGGAATAAAAGTAACGCCGATATTATTGTTATCCGGATTGATACTGAGAACACAGAAAAATGAATGACGCCGTTCCCGGTATTTATTGCTCCCGGCAATGAGAACATTAACCAGTTTCTTCTCCCGGGCAAGGTTTTCCACGGCATTTCGGGTTTTCTTCATATATGAATTAATACTGAAAATAATCAGAATTATACAGGCAGCCGCAACTGCAAAAATCGCGAGTTTTTTCTTCACGATAGATACAACCTCTTTGATTTTATAAATTCATTTACAGCCCCGGGAACAAAATTGTCCACCGGCAATCCCCGGGCGATACGGTCTCTTACCACTGAAGAGCTGATATCAATATTCCGGTTATCGGCAACCAGCAGCTTTGCAATCTTCCTGGAGACGCTCTTTCTCAGTTCAGAATCACCGGGACGCTTCATTACAATTACAGGGACTGTATTAATGATAGATTCGTATTCCATCCAGCTGTCAAGCTCATTAAAAGAATCGGCCCCGATAATAAGATAAAAATCATCTTCGGGAAAAGTTTCAGCGAGTTCCCTGAGGGTTATAACCGTATATGAAGGCTCAGGTCGGTCAAGCTCTATTCTTGAAGCCTCAAAACCTTCCTGATCAGCAATGGCGAGGGAAACCATTTCATAGCGTAACTCACCAGTTACATTTCCAGACAGCTTTTTATGCACCGGCTCTCCGGTGGGAATAAACAGAATACGGTCAAGATTAAACTCATCTTTAATAAAACGGGCATTAAAGATATGACCATTATGTATCGGATTGAAGGTGCCTCCAAAAATACCGGTTTTCACAAATTACCTTATCTCTCCCCTGCCGTATATAATATACTTCAGGGTTGTTAATCCTTCAACACCCATGGCGCCCCGGGCATGAAGCTTTTCTGTAGATATGCCGACTTCCGCGCCGAGACCGAATTCACCGCCGTCATGAAACCGGGTCGATGAATTAACAAAAACCGCCGAGGAATCAACTTCCTTCAAAAAACGATCGGCCATAAAATAATCCGAGGTAACAATGCATTCTGAATGTTCTGAGCCGTGACGGTGGATATGGACAATCGCATCGTCAATAGAATCAACAATCCTGACAGAGCAGATAAGATCGAGATACTCAGTATCGAAATCCTCTTCCTTTGCGGGAACAATCAGGTCAGGAAGTATCTTTACTGTTTCGGGACACCCCCTCAACTCTACTTTCTGATCAATCATCGCCTTGAGGAGAGATTTTTTATGAGGATAGTCCCGATGTATCAGCAGGCATTCCATTGCGTTGCAGACTCCCGGTCGCTGCACTTTCGCGTTTACCGCTATACGGTTTGCCATATCCTCTTCGGCCGTAGCGTCTACAAAGGTGTGACAGAGGCCCTTGTCATGCTTGATAACGGGAATAGTCGATTCTTCGGTAACCCGCCTGATCAGGCCCTCGCCCCCCCGGGGAATGACCACATCAATATAACGATTCTGTTTCAAAAGAACCGGCACCAGTTCGCGCTCGGTTCGTGTTATCAGGGTAACAATACCGGCAGGATACCCTGAATCAGTAAGGGTTTCAGAAACCAGTTCATAGAGGGCAATATTAGAATTGATAGACTCCCTGCCCCCCCGCAGGATTGAGGCGTTTCCCGACTTTATGCAGAGAGCTGCAATATCCGTAGTAACATTGGGACGGGCTTCATAAATGACCGCGGCAACTCCCAGGGGAATACGCATCTGACCGACCCGTATTCCCGAGGGACGGGTCTTCATGTTTTCAACGCGGCCCACAGGATCTTCAAGAACAGCAATTTCTTCTATAGAGCGAGCCATTCCGTCAATGCGTTCAGTGTTCAGGGCAAGGCGGTCAATCATCGCACCGGACAGACCTGATTCCCGGGCAGCAGCCAGATCCTTTTCATTTTCAGAAATCAGGTGAGCCGCCTTTTTTCTCATCATGGCAGCAAGCTTCATAAGAAGATTATTCTTATCAGCTGTCGGCATATTGGCGATTACCGGTACGGCATCCCTGGTCTGGCGGCAGATTTCTTCTACATATTTCTGAATATCCATGGTTTATACCCCTGCTTGATCTATACTGGTCTTGTTACAGCGGACTGTTTATTTGACAAGAAAAAAACTAACGGACCGGTGCCCCTCTCTTCCCCCCTGATCCTTTCTTTAAAAAATCAGTATAATAGTTCGAATCAACGCGTTTCATAGAGCGAAGGACTTCTTCGCGAATGAGGGGATTCCCGCTGCTGTAGGCTCCGGAAAGGGACTCAAGGGCGCTTTTTTCATCTTTTGAAAAACCGAGAAGCCAGATGATGGTTCGACGTACCACGGGAGAGGCTTCTTTGTCCAGGCGCTCAACAAGAAAATCCGTGTCTATCAGCTGGTTCTCATAAAGTCCGTAATATCCCGAGAGGCGCTTCATTTCACTCTGGCTGTTCAAAAGCCTTGAAATGGTAAAGAGATCACGGGCTGACCGCTGCAGAACAACAGCGTACCGGGGATTTCCGGTCACAATCTTCCTGATAGAATACCTTCCCAGTACCGAACCGGCAAGGAAGGCAAAGGCGAGAGAAATCAGAATCATGACAGCCATGTTCCGGGGACGATTAATATTAATGGGCGATTCTATCATTTTAAGGTTAACCACTTTATATACTGTACCGGTTTTACACCGGGTGTTACAAAAATCTCAAAAGAAGGAAAATCATTCCTTGACAAAAACCTGCATTCCCTGATTTAACATACTCATACCTGAACTACTGCTGCACAGGGTGCTGTCAGCGCCCTTTCCGGGCCAAGGCCGGACTTCTTTGCAGCTGTAGAATCGAAATGAGACAATCCCCTGAAAGTGTACTATTCACGAGTAAAGGGGATTGAAAGAATAAATCAAGTACAAAACGAGGTAATCATGGAATATGAACCGGTCATAGGACTCGAGGTACATGTCCAGCTCAATACAGCGACAAAAATATTCTGCTCCTGCTCAACCCGCTTCGGCGCTGAGGCAAATACCCAGACCTGCCCGGTCTGCCAGGGCGAACCAGGAGTGCTTCCCGTATTTAATGAAGAAGTTCTGAAAAAGGCGGTACTTGCAGGTCTCGCCCTTAACTCAGAGAGTGCCCATTACAGTAAATTTGACAGGAAGAATTACTTCTACCCCGATCTGCCCAAGGCATACCAGATCTCCCAGTTCGACAAACCGATCTGTATCGGGGGACACATTGACGTAACAACCGAAGAAGGGGTCAAGAGAATCGGCATTACCCGCCTTCACTTAGAAGAAGATGCGGGGAAGTCTATCCACTCTGAAGATCCAAAGCGAAGTGTCTCCTACGTAGACCTGAACCGTACCGGTACTCCCCTGGCTGAAATTGTCTCCGATCCCGATATCCGAAGCGGCGAAGAGGCCTACCAGTACCTTCAAAACATCAAATCGATCATGAAATACATCAAAGTCTCAGATGTAAACATGGAAGAAGGAAGCCTCAGGTGCGACGTAAATATCTCGGTTCGTCCCGTAGGCCAGGAAAAATTCGGCGAAAAAGTCGAGATAAAAAACCTCAACTCCTTTAAAGCTGTGCGGTCTGCAATCAATCATGAAATCAAACGCCAGACAGGGCTTTGTAAAGATGGGAGAAAGGAAGAGATAATCCAGGAAACCCGTCTCTGGGATGCTGACAAGATGGTCACCTACAGCATGCGTACCAAGGAAGATGCCCACGACTACCGCTACTTCCCCGATCCTGACCTCCCCCCGGTAGTGATAGACGATGAGTACATCGATGCAATACGCCAGACCCTGCCTGAGCTTCCTGCTGAAAAAAAGCTCCGTTTTGAAAAGGAATTTGACCTCTCAGCCTACGATGCGGAAGTTCTCACCGCAGTAAGACCCCTTGCTGAATACTTCGAAAATGCCGTTTCCGCCGGCGCGCAGGCAAAAAGGGCATCAAACTGGATACAGAGTGAACTTCTTGGTAAGATTGAAGACCCTGAACAAATAGAAACATTTCCTGTTACTGCAGAAAAGCTTGCAAAACTTCTGCTTCTAATTGATAATGAAACCATCAGCGGCAAGATAGCCAAGAATGTCTTTAACGATATGATTGAATCCGGGGGAGACCCGGAAACAATTGTCGAAGAAAAAGGACTTAAGCAGGTTACTGACCTCTCGGCTATCGAACCGATTATTGATGCGGCAATTGCCGCTAATCCCGCCTCAGTGGAAGATTTCAGGGCGGGCAAAGAGAAAGCCATCGGTTTTCTTGTAGGTCAGATAATGAAAGAAACTAAAGGTAAAGCAAACCCGCAGATCGTCAACAAGCTCCTGCGGGAAAAAATGAGTAAATAAGCGAGGATTATAATGGAAGCACTGGTTAACTTTACAATTCCCGGAGTACGGAAGGCCTACAGCGGAAAGGTCCGCGATATCTATAAAATTGATGACGAACATATGCTGATTGTATCAACAGACAGGGTATCTGCCTTTGACCACGTTTTCCCCAATGGCATTCCAGAAAAAGGTAAAATACTGAACGCCGTATCAAATCTCTGGTTTGACAAGATAAACTTTGTAAAAAACCATATAGTAGAAACAGACTTTGCGAACTTTCCTAAACCCTTCTGTGACTTTCCAGAAATTCTCAAAGATCGTTCAATAATAGTACGGAAAACCAAACGGGTTGATTTCGAATGCGTTGCCCGTGGCTATATAATCGGTACCGGTTGGAAAGACTACCAGGCTACCGGTGAAGTCTGCGGGATAAAACTCCCTGAAGGCCTGCGCCTGGCGGAAAAACTTGACTCACCCCTGTTCACTCCGGCAACCAAGGCTGATTCGGGGCATGATGAAAATGTATCTATTGAAGTAATGAAAAACGTCATGGGAAATGAAACAGCCGAATACCTGGCGGATTTAACAATTCGCATCTATGAATTTGCCCGTGACAGAATGGAGTCTCTCGGCATTATTCTTGCCGATACTAAATTTGAATTCGGCTTTGTAGACAATGAAATAATCCTGATTGATGAAGTTCTGACTCCTGACAGCAGTCGATTCTGGGACAAGTCACTCTACAGTGTAGGTTCTTCTCCTGTCAGCTATGACAAGCAGTTCATCAGGGATTACCTGGAGACTACAGACTGGGATAAAAATTCACCTCCCCCGCCGCTGCCCGAAGAAATAACAGAAAAAACAAAGGAAAAATATGCAGAGATACTAAGGGTACTCTCTTCAATGAAATAAAATCCGCCTGCAGGGATGGTAAAGCTGTCATCTCTGCAGACAAAAAGCGTTTCACAAGAAAAATTATTGTCATTCTCATTTTAATGCATTATCTTTAATTTGTTCAAATTAAAATATCGAAGACATAATACAGAAAATTCTCTAGAAAATTACCTTTTTGTACGCATCATCCCCTGTACTGCAGGGATAAAAAAATATTCTTCTCTTTTTAAAGAAGAGCAAGGCTTAAAATACAGGGTATGAAGAACACTGACCTCAGCACCATCACATACAGAGAAAACTTCCAGGAACTGTTTACTAAATATTTCACGGACAATGAAGCATTCCTTCGGGTTAACGAAGGGGCAATCCCGGTAACCTTTCTCGGATTCTCTGAAGAGCGGCCAGCCTTCAAGATACCCCACGTTAAAAGCATGAGCCGCGAAGTTACCATATACGCAAAAAGGGGAAACGAGACCGCCTATGTATTTCTTTCCTTTTTTGAGCAGCAGGAAGCGGGAGTCTTTATATTCGTTCCTCAAAGAATACAGGTCATCACCCAGGACAGAGCAGAAGACCGTCAGGCAGTTGAAAAATCAGAACAAAATACACGCCTCGTTTTCATCACCAGTATTATGTCTGATTTTATTCTTCAAAATCAGATAAGTTTTAACTTAAAGAAGATTGACAATATTCGGGAAATCATCCATGAAAAAATAGACAGCGTCGCCTTGAAGGTCCGCTTCTTTCTCTGCAATGAATTGAAAAGCGACCCGAGGATGCGCTATTTCAAAAAACAGAGGGTTCCTATCTATATCCCCGACTTCACCCATGCCGATGAAAAAGATAAAGATAAGGTTAACTACTATATAAACAATATCCATTCCCAGGATCACATTCTTAAAAACAACAGCGACTATAAGTCTGAAATATCCATTCCCCTCCTTTACAACGGAAAAATGCCCTATGGATACCTCCTCGTCAACAGCACCATGGTTCTTCCCGAAGACATCTATGTGGCAATGAAAAAATCTACTATTTTCATCGATAAACTATTTAAAGACTTTGAAATATTCAGTGAAGCCGAAGACCGGATGCTGGTGAGCAACATTTCAGAATCTGGTTTTGCCGTCACGATCAATGAACGGCGTTTAATACGCTATTTTAAAGAAGAATCTCATGTCTCCCTGGATATGATTCTACCGGAACAAAAAAAGGCATCAATCCGGGCAGAGGTTCGCTACAGCAAGTCCCA
>CAZPEK010000023.1:15843-17223 GCA_964585555.1 uncultured Leptospirales bacterium
CAAATAAAACCATTAAAATTGGATTTAAAATACTTAATATCGATGCCCTGAGCGAAATCAACTTTGAAGAATTTCTCGATTCCCTGAAAAAAGAAAAAGGATAGATAGAATAGCCCTGTATTTCAGTCAAGTTGACCAGGTCAAATTACGATAATAGAATCGATACCGGTTCTATTCAGGTCTTACCACTACGCCTATACCATAGAGCAGTTTAATATTCATTATTTTCGGGGGAACATATGGCATTGCCAAAAAATAATCCTTACAATCAGTACCGAGAAACACAGATCAATACTGCAAACCAGGGAAAGCTTATTGTAATGCTATATGACGGAGCAATTAAATTTCTTAATATCGCCATCGAAAACATGAAATCTCCCAGCACCTATGATGTTGTTAATACCAATATTATCAAGGCCCAGGATATTATTACCGAACTCCTCCTCTCTCTGAACATGAACGAAGGCGGAGAAGTCAGCCAGAACCTTTTCAATCTCTACATGTACTTCAAAAAGCAAATGCTCGAGGCAAACATCCAGAAAAAACCGGAAGTACTGCAGCCTGTACTGGACAATCTCAAAATGCTCAGAGATGCCTGGGATAAAATCTCAGCCACCGAAACCCGTACTGACCGTACCGGTGCGGGAACAAAGGGCAGCTTCAGTGTTGAGGGATGACGTACAAAAACTTCTCACGCTCCTTAAGGAGCATCTCACCGAAAAACTTCATCTCATAGATGAGTACCGGGAAAACCAGGAAACCCTCCAGCGCCTGATCTCCAGTGACAAGACTGAAGAGATCCCTCAACATCTCGAGGCCATGGAGGCTCTCAGTGAAAACATCAAAAATAAAGATTATCATGCAGGAAGTTTATACGATGAGATCGCCCGGACTACCGGTTCAGACCGTTACGCCCTCTTCGAGTTGCTTCAGGAAACAGGAGATCGTGAGGCAGAATCGGTCCTTGACCTTGAGGACCTTATCCATAAAAGAATCCGTGAACTGGCCCAGTTTCAGCAGGAAGTAATCATTGCCATGCAGGAAGCGTCAATGCGGTACCGCTTCGATGCCGAAGAGATCAGCCGTATATTAAGACTGCATCCAAGTGTCAAAAAACATAAGAATCACTAAAGCAGCTGAAGCCCACCTGCCTCATTAACAGCTCTCATTTTAAGTTTCCACTTAATATCTCCTGCATTCTCGGATTTTCCCTGAGTGTATCAAAATCAGAATCCTGTCGTGCTGTTTCCCGCTGCAAAGGATTCATCGCGACAGCCTTGGCAAGATAGGTACAGGCAAATTCACTCCGATTCATAAGGGAGTACGAGCAGGCAATATTGTACAAAGCGGCATCGTATTGAGGATTTATCGCGCGGGCCC
>CAZPEK010000024.1:0-8948 GCA_964585555.1 uncultured Leptospirales bacterium
TCTGAACTGGCCCAGTATGAAAAAATTAAAAGTTTTACCCTTCTGGCAGCAGAATTCAGTCAGGAAGGGGGAGAACTCACACCGACCCTCAAGGTAAAACGAAAAGTTATTGCTAATAAGTACAATGAAGTTATTGATAAGATGTATGCCGACGCATAGAAACATGACAGCCCGGGGCGGTGAGTCTGACTGCCGCCCTGGAGTTATCTTTACATGAACAGGTATTATGGGAACCGACATACTTGACATCGAGCCCTTTGAAATATCTTCGATTCGTCCCCCCACGGAAAATTACAGTCTCTCTTTCAGGCTTACACGAAACTGCTACTGGAACCGGTGCGCCTTCTGTCCGGTTTATAAACTGGGGGCGAAATATTCCCGCAGGAGTCTTGATGATATTGTTAAAGATATCCGGCGGGCAAAGGTAATCGACGAATTTCTTTTTGACCGGGGTTTTGGGATTCCCTTCTATTCCGAGAATGATTTCGTCCGTATCAGACCCCTGGTAGATAAAATAAACCGGGCTCGCTGGGAAGCCGGGTACCTTGACGATGAGAATGAACCTGCAGTCCCCCTGCCTCCCGGTACTGATGAACGGATGAAATGGTTTCTTGCCTGGTTTAAGAATTACCCTGATCTCGAAGACAGCTTTCAGCATATAATTAACTGGCGCATCGGCGGGGGGAAAACCTGTTTTCTCGGTGATGCCGACAGCCTGGCCCTCAAGCCTGGTTTTTTAATAAAGGTCATCGAAGAAATCAAGAAGGCCTTTCCCCTGGTTGACCGTTTTACTGTTTACGGACGAACCGCCTCTGCCGCAAGGGTTCGTTCTTCGAAAGACCTGAAGGCCCTGGCCCGCGCCGGCCTGAACCGGGTTCACTTCGGCCTTGAGAGCGGCAGCGACCGGGTACTCGACCTGGTCAGCAAAGGCGAGACAGCTGAAGATCATATTAAAGGCTGCCGCCGGGTAATTGACGCGGGGCTATCCTGTTCAGTCTACGTGATGCCGGGCCTCGGGGGCGAAGAATTTTCAAAAGAGCATTCGGCAGAAACGGCACGGGTTATTTCAAAGATCAGTCCAGACTTTGTGCGTCTCAGGTCGCTGGAGGTTTTTCCCGGTACCCCTCTTGAAGATTTTATTCGTGAAGGAAGTTTTACTGAAGCCTCAGAGGAGACCGTTGTCCGGGAAATAAGACAGCTGGTTGAATCTATTTCCACTGAGACAATCCTTTACAGCGACAGCGCTTCTAATCTTCTGGCGGTCAACGGTACGCTTCCCGATGAACGGGAAGAAATGCTGCAGGAAATAGATGCCTATCTCAGTCTCTCTCCCCGGGAGAAGCTTCTCTTCAGCCTCAGGTCACGCCTTGAGTCTTTCAACGGACAGTACGGGGGGCTTACTGAAGACCTGCACCAGGCGATTTTTCCCATGGTGCATAATGGTGAAATAGACGGGGAAGGGGTTGCTGATGAGGAGATTGAGACAGCCATCAGGCTTGTCCGGGGGAAGTTGATGCCGTGATGCTGATTGTTTAGCAGATTGCAGGCTTTTAGTTCGAGTCTTGACTTGCGTGCGAGTCAGGACTCGAAATGTTTTATACATGATACCAGCATAATTAAAATATCCAATTATTCTCCAATACTGAAGAAAAAACTTCCTTTTCCCACCCCGAAATTCGTTTATTCATCTAGAGGCCCTTGGTGAATAACACAAACAAACACAGCAATCGTCCAAAGTTTTTGTATATTAATCTTGACACCCGCAACGTAACACTATACATTAAAGGTGAAATGTAACCTGGCTCTATGATAGAAAATTTCAAACATAAAGGACTCAGGGAACTTTTTTTAACCGGCGTAAAAAAGGGCATAGATCCAAATCACTCGCAGAAACTTCTCAGAATCCTGGACCGCCTCGATGCATCAATACATGTCCAGGACATGAATCTTCCTGGATACAGGCTTCATCCACTGAAGGGTGATAAGGCAGGTTTCTGGGCCGTTGATGTGAGCGGAAATTTTCGATTAACCTTCAGGTTTGAAGAAGGGAAAGCCCTTAATGTTGACTATGAAGACTATCATTAAACGGAGAACAGCATGAAGAGACAGCCGACTCATCCAGGTACTACCTTTAAGTGTGATGTCCTTGAGCCCCTTGAAATGACCGTAACCGAAGCCGCCAAAAGACTCGGGATTACTCGAAAAGCCCTTTCTGAGTTTATCAACGGAAAATCATCATTAAGCCCTGATATGGCAGTAAGAATATCCATGGCAACCGGAACCTCTCCCGAAAGCTGGATGAACATGCAGTTAAAACTTGACCTCTGGTTTGCCGAACAGAAAAAAATCAAGGTTGAGAAACTTGAAAAAGCAGGATAAAAAAGTACTGTTGCCCGTATAATGCCACCTGAGTTAAAAGATTCTTCAAGACTAGGGAGAAAACTTCTTTATTAAAAAACAAAAAAACTTCCTTTTCCCACCCCCAAATTCGTTTTTTCATCAAGAGGCCCTTGATGAAAAACACGAACAAACACGACAGGCGCTACAAAAAACTTTTCTCAAATCCCACACTGCTCCGTGAACTCCTTGAATCCTGCATTGCACTGATGTGTCTCACTTCTTCTCTTGACAAATAGTACCACTTGTGTAATAATCTGAAACTACACAAAATATATGGATAAAGATAATCACAATATAAAAGTAAAATTCTGGGGAACCAGGGGGTCTATACCAACTCCCGGAAAATATTTTGTTAAATATGGCGGCAATACTCCCTGTGTTGAAGTAAGATGCGGAGATACCATTCTCATATTTGACGCCGGTTCAGGCATGAGAGAACTCGGTGGATCGTTTCTTCAGGAATTTGGCGGTGATCCGCAAAAATACCATATTCTCATAAGCCATACCCACTGGGACCATATTCAGGGTTTTCCTTTTTTCACTCCAGCTTATCTCCCCGGCAACACCCTTATTTTTTACGGAGGCAACAGTGTTTCTGCCCTGGAAAAACTGATATACAGCCAGATGGACAGGGACTTTTTCCCGGTAGCGGTTCATGAACTTGCCTCAGAGGTGAATTTTCAGCATATCACAGAGAGTCCCATTTTCATTGACGATGTTAAAATTTATTTCACCCATCAGATTCATCCTTCACTTTCTCTGGGCTTCAGGGTAGAGTATAGAGGGAAAACTGTTGTCTATGCCACTGATAGCGAGATGTCCAATGATCCTGAAATCGAGCAGGTAAATGAAAGAAATATCGGTAACCTTATAAAAGATGCTGATGTGCTTATTGCGGACTGCCAGTATACACTGGATGAATATGATCAAAAAGTTGGCTGGGGTCATACAGCCATTGATAAAGTAGTGGAGGTCGCCAGTAAATTTGGAGTAAAGAACCTCTTTGCATTTCATCATGATCCGGTTCGAACAGATGAACAGCTTGATACAATGCTGTATAACGCTCAGAAGCTGGTTAAGAAACCGATGAAATTGTATGGGGCAAAAGAAAAATCCACCATTTACCTGTAGTATCTGGTTCAGCAGAAGATTAAAAAGCTTCCTGCCGTGTTCCCGCTGCTTTTATACAACGGTGATGCCCTGTGGATGTGATACTATAACATCAAAGATTCTTGTATTTCTCAAACTTTTTTCACAAGAATTCACTCTCAAGCAGGTATGTGGGGTAATTTTTAAATTTAATTTGATATGTAAGCCACTTTTTTGTAGGTTTTTACTAATTAATTAAAATTGTATTTGACGATTTGTGTCATCTGGTAGTGAGATAGCAAATGGAAACGAAAAAAACTTAAATGTTTTCCCTCGTCCCGGTATTGTAAATTCGGGGATTGACCGTATTATATAGAAAAAGGAAGAGAAATATGCAGAAAAGCCTTGAAACAAAAGAAAGAATTCTCCATGCCGCAAAAAAAGAATTTGCAGAACGGGGTTTTGATGGAGCCCGTATGGGGTCAATTGCCCGACGGGCAAATGCCAACCAGGCCCTTTTGCATTATTATTTTAAATCTAAAGAAAAGCTCTATGAAGAGGTTTTGTCATATTATTTTATAATAGAAGATGAAAAGCTTTTTCGTGAAGGCTTGAGCAAGTTTACCCTGACACGTCATGAAGAATTATATATTGGCATATATCTATTGGTGAAACTTCCCTTCGGGGGTCTTGATCCTGATTTCAGCCGTATCATGTCCCGGGAAGTAGCGGAGGGCCGTAAGCATTTGAGAAACCTGACCCTGGAATATTTTCTTCCCCGCGTAAAGAGCTTTCAGGAAATAATAGAAGTCGGGGTAAAGGAAGGTGTTTTTGAAACCAACAGCCCCTATATGGTTATTATGCAGATGATGTCTTTTGTTATTTCCTGGCACAACCAGCAGCAGACCGATGAAGAGGGACCTGCCCTGGATATTCCCGGCATTGACGGTGGATCAAGCGATGAGGTCCTTGACTTCCTTCTCAATTATACTTTTAAAGGCCTGACTCCTGTCGGACAGGTAGTGGCCATACCTTCAATTAAGCCTGAAATCATTGATGTTCTTGATAATACCATCGATGAAATCAGCGCCATGCATTCTGGGAAATCGATCCAGGAGACCAGCTGATACTGCAGCGAACATGAAGTCGTGAGAATAAGAAGGCGCGAAAGCGCTTTCTTATTTTTATGCCATATAATTCTTGACGTTTCCTTCTCATGCGGTACATTTCCCAGGAGAGAGGAGATATCATGAAACCGAAACATGTTTACTTCCGATTTTTTTTCCTGGCTTTGATTATACTTTTCACAGGCCTTGAATACTCCGCAACTGCTTTCGAAGAGATGAGAATTCTTGTTTTTCCCTTTAAAAACAGCGGTAATCCCGACTATTCATGGATTTCTGCCGGTATGACTGATACGGTTATTTCTGATTTGAGCCGTTTGAATAATGTCAGCGTTATAACTGACAGTGACCGGCGAAAGGCAATCAGGGAAATTGAACTTGCCATGACCGGCCTTGTATCTGAAGAAACATCGGTAAAGGCGGGTAAAATTACCGGGGCAAATCTTATCTTTACCGGAAGCTACCAGGTTCTCGGTAAAAAGGTCAGGGTAAACGGACGCCTTATCGATGTTGCCTCACAGGTAATAAAGCGTTCAATTAAAGTAGACGGTACCATGGGAGACCTTATGGAGCTCCAGGACCGTGTTGTGTTGAAGATGATGTCCCAGGCTGAGGAATTAAAAATAGCCAATGTGAAAAGGGTCACCTTTGATAAAAAGGATCAGCAGGAGATAAAAAAAGGTTTTCGGCCCTCACCTGAAGCGTATAAATATTACTCCATGGGTCTCGAGGCTTACGGAAAGTCCGGGGGAAAAGCATTTTCTTTGTTCAAGAGGGCCGTGAATCTTGAGCCACGGTACTTTAAAGCCGTACTGGCTTTAGGCGATCTCTCCAATAACCGGGGCGATGCTGACGGTGCACTCAGGTATTTCAATCGCGCCGCGGGACTGCTCAAAAGCTCCGGTTTAAAGGGAAGCGCTGATGAAGCCCTGCTGCTTAACAGCCTCGGAATGGTTTACTGGAATCGGGGGGATTACCAGCTGGCTCTGGGATATGCTGAAAAGTCACTGGCTGTTTTTAAGCGTCTCGGCCAGCATCGGTCTTACCTTGCGGCAGTTACGGCAATTCATTTGAAAGGAAGTTCATACCGGGCTTTAAAACAGTTTCAACCTGCCCTGAAGAGTTATCTCGAAGCGAAAGGTATTCTTCAAAGCAAGGGCTTTTCTCGATCATCGGGTTATGCGGGTATTGTTATAAACCTGGGGGCCTTCTACATGAATACCCGGGACTATAAGATGGCCTTGAAGTACTACCGTGAATCAATTGCAGTCTGGAAAAGCATCGGTATGGGGAACAGTCAGGGCACCGCCTATGCTGAATGTGAAATGGGGAATGTCTACAGTGGATTGGGAAAGCATCGTACCGGTGTCCGTTACCTTCTCCAGGGACTGAAAAAATGTGAGCGGCTGGGTCTGCAGAACACCATGAACTATGCAGCCTATAACTGGTACCTGGCATATATCTATCACGGACAGCTTAATGATTCATGCAGTGGATTGAAATACATAAAACGATCAGCAAAAGTTTATAAAGCCCTCAAACATCCCAATGCCGTATCGGCGGATCAGGCGGTACGTATGATGCAGCAGCGCTGCGGCAGATAAGGGTTAAGCAGAAGGCGCGATGCACGAATTTTAAGATTTTGAAGGCGCGAAAGCGCTTTCGCGCCTTCAAAATCTTAAAATTCGTGCCTGCAATCGTTATATTTGCGCCTTCAAAATATCCGCTACTCGTCCATCGCTCCGGTAAAGGATGAAGCTGATGACTTGATGACCGCCGTCTCTCCTTTCAGAATACAGTCGATTTTACCTGAAAGTTTGGGCAGTTCTGCTCCAATGAAAAATTGAGATGAAAGAACCCGTCCATTGTAGTAAGCGGCTTCGAGGTTTTCATTGAGAAGCTTTTCTCTTTCTTCCCCCCTGGCATCACCGACAATTTTTTTCATTTCCGGTGTAGTCAGTGTTAAACTCCAGAGGTGCAGCCAGCCGAGTACCAGCAGAAAAAGGCACTGCTGAAAAACCGTGGCGTTCATGAAAATATGAAGAAACTTCCCCCCTGTCATACTTGCCTTGAAGAATTCAACTGTTTCATGTATTTTATCAAGGCCTTCTTTTATTGGCGTGATATACCGGTCATCGACAACACCGTGGGCAGATTCAATCGTTTTAGTAATTTTTGAGAAGAGTACTGAATAGTAATACTGATCTTTGTTCATGAGGAGCTTTCGCATCGTCAGGTCGAGAGACTGGATGGCGTTTGTCCCTTCATAGATCGAAAGAATCTTGCAGTCCCTGGCAAACTGTTCGACCGGATAGTCCTGACAGAATCCATAGCCTCCATGGACCTGGATGGCTTCTGCTGTCACGAGCCACGCGGTATCAGAATTTCCCGCCTTCAGCAGGGGCAGGAGTATTTCGTACATTGCCTCGGATTCTTTTTTTTCTTCCCCCTCAAGAAAGCGCTCAATGTCAACATTATGGGCAAGGAAGTAAGAGAGCATTCTCATTCCCTCGACATAACTTTTCATGTACAGAAGCATTCTTTTTACATCGGGGTGCTCGATGATAGGGACACTGGCAGCTTCGGGATTGAGCATCTGGGTAACATGGACCCCCTGGAGTCTGGTTTTTGCGTAGGTAACCGCGTGAAGATAGGCGGTACTGGCAAGAGCCTGGGATTGGAGTCCTGTAATGATACGCGCTTCGTACATCATCTGGAACATGATTTTCATCCCCTGGCGTTCTTCACCGAGAAGAAAACCGACGCAGTTGCCGTTGTCTCCAAAGTTGAGGGTACAGGTTGCCGAGGCCTTAATGCCCATTTTGTGTTCAACTCCTGAACAGGCCATGTCATTTCGTTCACCCATGGTCCCGTCTTCTTTTACCAGGTACTTGGGCACCAGGAATATCGAAATGCCCTTTGTTCCCTTCGGGTCGCCTTCTATACGCGCAAGAACAGGGTGGATAATATTTTCAACCGTGTCATTTTCACCGGCAGTAATAAATATTTTCTGTCCCGTGATGCGATAGGTACCATCGGGCTGTTTGACTGCCTTTGTTTTTAAGGCCCCCACGTCTGAGCCGGCTTCAGGTTCGGTGAGGCACATGGATCCGCCCCATTGCCCGGAGATCAGTTTTTCCAGGTAAAGATTTTTCTGCGCATCAGTACCGTATTCCAGTACCAGGTGGGCTGTACCGATTATGACCGCGGCATACATAAAGTCGGCAGTGTTGCCTGCGTTAAAATATTCGTAGCAGGCAGTGGAAACAGCACCAGGGAGACCCATACCGCCGTGCTCAGGATCAAGGGAAGCATTTTGAAATCCCGCCTCGAGAAAGGCATTCAGGGCTTCCTTTGTTGATTTAGGAACCGCAACTTCCTTTGTGTCAGGGTCGTAGTGGACACCTTCCTGGTCGGATTCGGCGTTTGAGGGCTGAAACATGTCAACGGCAATGGTTTCCGCCAGGTTGAGGGCATCTTCATAGATATCCTGATCGTAATCTTCATATTTGGAAATTTTTTCACCGAGAGCATCAATGCCGAGCATTTCGTAAAGAACAAAGCGAACGTCTCGTGAATCTACAAGCTGGTTTCTGGCCATGGAGGTACCTCACAAAAGATAAAATGATTTCCCGAATATTTTTATCCAGGGATTGACATGCTTCATCAGGCTTTTTGTATCCCCGCATATTAAAAAGTCAATCGGCTTTTCAGGGACAAATAAAAAATAAACTTCCCAGATCAATAAGGGGGTCATCAGAGAGGCAGACCGGCTCAACACCTGCGGTTTTAAGAAAACTTCTTATCGCTGCTCCATCGGGGTGATGCTCCAGGGACCCGGTGAAAAACAGCTGGTCATATAAAAGTCCTGACGCACCGCCGATAAATCCATAGCGGTATCCTGGCAGGCTGACATTCCCGGGATTCACTAAAAGTGATTCTATGTCATTGCTTATGGCGGCCTTATGTATACCCGCGTCAGCGGTAATGATATGCCGAGGCCCGGCAATGCAGGTCGAGCATTTGCTGTATCCCTGGCTGATATGGACCAGCTTGATACTGTGGTCTTTTAAATAACCCTGGATCAATTTGTCAGTGTAAGCGGTATGATGAAAGGCGGTAGTGCCGGTGCAGGCAACATTAAAAGCGATGTCCCCGGGGTATTCTTGAGTGAGGACAGTTTCAGATCTTTTAACTTCCCCCAAAAAATTTAAAGAATTGATGAAGGAAGTTGGAAGCCCCCGGTGGCAGAAAAACTTTTTATCATGGACAAAGATCTGAAGGTCAGGGTGGCCTCTCAACGGGGCGGCCAGGTTATCTGAAACCGGTAGAAAA
>CAZPEK010000024.1:8958-16298 GCA_964585555.1 uncultured Leptospirales bacterium
CGAGAAGGGTTATTACGGGGCGGCCCTTGATGTCATAGACCTTGATGGTGACATCGGCATCGTCCGACAGGTAGAAAAATAATATTAATGCCCATCGACCCTAATGCTTCGGTTATCTTTTTTGGCGCATCGGGATTGATAATAACAGAGGGGGCTTTCATTTGCTGGAAGTTACCTGCATGGCTGCTGCATGTATCGATGTTTCCGCTGGTTGAACCAGAGGTAGTCATAGCGCATCATGAAATCAGAAAGACCTTCCCATATCTGCCGGTACGTCCCGTCGATGCTTCTCCGTATCCAGAAGCCGAAGGCCATGTCGGGAGTAAAACAACTCGCCTCGCCGTCACAGGTGCGGTATGCCGTAAGGGTATGGCCAAAATGCCTGTTAAGCCACATGAGGGCATCGAAAGGGGGTTTGTTTAAATCAGATTCGTAAGCGTAACGCATCTTTGTTAAAAGATTATTTTTTTCCAGATGAAAGTAGCTGTCAGCCAGAAGGCGGGCAAAGCGGGCGAAAACCTTTTGGTATATTTCGTGACAGGTTTTTTGTCCAATGCGTTGCTTCGGGTCGGGTATCATATTTTCAAAGACCCAGGAAACAAAAGCGGGATTGAGGCGGTTGATTCTCGGAGCGCGGCGGTTGCCCCAGGTATCCCATGCGGGGCCGCTGTTGAGAAAAACCTTCTGTCCTGAAAGCATTTCAAGGGGAGCAAGGCTGTAGAAGTCCCGGGTCTTTGTGCCGGTTATTTTAGATGCTGTATCAACCACGCCGCCGTAGAGGATCAGTCCCTTGAAACCGGAGTAGTAGAGGCCGTGGGATTTGCCCAGTACCTCGATGCGGTTTTGCCTGCCTGTCATGAAATCGTTTCCATTATTAAACCAGGCGGTAAGTATCCGGTTACGGTTTTCCGGTGAGAGGCTTTTTGCAGCGGCAAAGATTCCCGCTGCAGGTGCAAGCGTGATAAGTACCGTGATTGAAAAAGATACAGTTTTTTTATTCATGACGGGTCTCCTGCTGTTAAGAGATCTAATCTTTCAGGGCCTCAATACGGTTTCTTCCCCGGTCTTTGGCCCGGTAGAGTGAAGCATCGGCATTTTTTTTAAATGATTCCAGGTTTACAGCAGTTTCCGGGTAATTGCTGATTCCGATGCTGGCGGTGATTTTGATTTTACTTCCTTTTAAATATTTTGAAAAGTCAAGCTCTTCCAGGGAAAAGCGGATTACCTCGGCAATGGTTTTAGCCTTTTCAAGGTCAGCCTCAGGAAGAAGAATGGAAAATTCATCGCCCCCGTAGCGCGCAAGAATACCGTAGCTGCTCACCGCGTCTTTCAGTATTTTTACCACTTCGAGAATAATGGCGTCGCCGGCATCGCGTCCCACCTGTTCATTGACTGTATTGAAGTTGTCAATATCAATCATGAATAGTGAGAGAGGCTTGTTGTTGCTTACCGAGGTGTTAAAGAAATCCTCAAGGGCGTCATCAAGAAAGGCCCGATTATAGGCGCCGGTAAGCTCATCGGTTATAACACGGCGGCTGGCCCCTTCTCCCCACTGAACCACGTCAGCGAGAAATTTACTGGTTGCCCTGAAGCGTTTTACCGTCATTGCCATAAGGCGTGAGGTGAACTTGGTGCTTATGACAGAGTTTTTTTCCATCAGTTCGAGAAATGCATCTTCGCTGAGAGAAAGAAGCGTTGTTTCTTCAGCGGCGTAAAAGGTATCAAAGGAGGGCTTTTGAGCAAAGAAAGAAATCTCGTTGAAAAAGTCCCCCTCATGGTAGTGACCCCGTTTTCGCTCAATGCTTCCCGGCAGCTTCAGGGTGCTCACAATGGTGCCTTCCTGTATAAAAAACAGTTCCCGGCGTATCTCTTCGGCCTTGATGATGACTTCATCAGGCTTGAGAATCCTCTGCTTAAAGCAGGTCATCAATACCTTGAGTTCACGCCCGTCAAGGTCAGAGAAAACTGCATGGAGACTGGCTGCCTTTGACATTGGTAATCCTTAAATTGATATCCGGTTTCCGCCGGCATTTCGGGCGGAAAGCATTTTTTTATGGGCCCGCATTACCAGGGCGGAGCCCTCTGTTTCATGTTCAGGATAGAGGGCAATGCCGATACTGACCTGGAGGGTGATCTCTTCTCCCCCGGTCAGGTGCCCCAGGTCCATGGATTTATAGGTTTTACTGATGCTCTTTGCACGATTGATTGCTTTATCCCGGTCAGTGTCAACCAGGATGGCGGCGTATTCGTCACCCATATAGCGAACGGCGATATCATTTTCTTCCAGTTCAGATTGAAGAAAAATAGCCAGAAGGGTGAGGGCCCGGTCTCCCACCTCGTGGCCGAAGCGGTCATTGATTTCTTTGAAGTTATCAGGCTTTATCATCAGGAGCGCGGCACTGTCTCCAAAATCGGGAATCATGTTTATAAAATCCTCTTCGAAAAAGGTACGGTTGTAGAGGCCCGTCAGCTTGTCGCTAAGCATCTGTTTATGAAGGTCCCATATCTGGGGGTTTTTGTCGTAGAGCATCTTCTTTGTTTCCCAGATTCTTTCTGAAATGATGCTCATCATTCGGTAGAGAAGCCGGGCGGAAGTAAAGGCATGCTGATTGAATATTTCAGGTATTGTCTTTCCCGCAGGGAATTTTAACAGGAGAGAGTCTTCATCTGCAAGGGCACTGGCATTTCGTTTTTCCCCTGCGAGAAACTCAAGGTAACCGAAGGCTTCATCGGGAGTTATCTCGGCGACATTAAGGCTTTCTTTGCTGTCGAAACTGAGTATGCCGACACGGCCCTCTTTGACGATGTAGAGTCCTGTCGATTCGGTATTTTTTTTGAAAACCGGTTCGCCCATTTTGTAAGAAACAAACTCGCTGTTTTCCGCGATTATGCTGATTTCATCGTCCCGGAGCTGGGAGAAGAAATCAACTTTTCGAAGGAGATCTATTTTTATATTTTCAAGTGACATGGCTGATTATTATGATATTATATCATGTATTCATACCATCAAACAGCAGGGAAATAAAAATTCAATATAAAAAAGGGTTTTTTTTGAGAAAGGGGAGCAGGGGAGTTTAAAAACAAAGAATATTGGTATAGAAAAGATACCTGTTACCATTCATTCGTTAAAGCTCTCTGCATTTCTACTGCATCACCCTGCCAGCCCGGTTTTCCTGTAATACCAGAAAAATCATATTTTTTCCTGGTCAGTTTCAGCTTTTTAATGTTTCAATGGCTTTTCTCAGTGCCTCAAGTATCGGTGGCGCATTGAGACTGAAAATGCTTTCTCCCGCGATGTCCATGTTTCGTACATCGTCATTTTCAGGGAGGGCGCAGAAAAGATTGAGGTTGGGGGGAAGTTTAAGTGCACCAGCGGATTCGCCTTCACGCAGGCGATTAACAATCAGTCCGGTAGAGCTGCAGTGAATAGCCTTGTCTGATACTTCGGCAATGGTTGCCGCCACAGAGAGGCCCTTTGCTGAAAGATCAGAGACAACAAGCAGGTGGTCGACGGTCTCCATGACCCGGCGGTTTACCTGTTCGATTCCCGCCTCTCCGTCAATGACCACGTAGTCAAAGCTTTCAGAGATGGAAGAAATAATGTCCTTGAGAAAGCTGTTGACTGTGCAGTAGCATCCCGCTTTTTCAGGTCTGCCGATGGCGAGAAAGGCGATGTTTTCCCGTTCATCAAGGGCTTCAAATACCTCGTAGTCCAGTTGTTCGATGAGACTCTGGCGGTCTGTGCTTTCACCTTCACCAACCCGCTCGATGAGGTCATTGCGTATATTGTCGACTGTTCGGCTCGGGTCGAACCCAAGGGCTGTCGAGAGACCAATGGCGGGATCAGCATCAATGGCCAGTACTTTTTTTGAAGTGTCTTCCGACAGGAGTCTGACCAGGGCGGCGCTGATGGTTGTCTTGCCAACACCTCCTTTTCCGCAGAGGGCGAAGGTTTCCATTGAGGTGCCTTTACTTCCTTTCATTATTCTTCTCCTTTTCCAGGGCAGCCCGTCTCAGTTTCTGCAGTACTGATACATCGCTGCAGACATCAGAGAGATCGCATTCGCCGCAGTTATGTGACAGGTCTTCGGTGAGACGGTTCATCGCTTCAATAATGCGGGAGGCCTGGAGGGTGATTTCTTCCAGGGATTCAACCGCTTCTTTTGACAGGGTAACATATAAAAGTTCAGCCCCGGTAATCCAGGGAAAGGCCTCGAGCTGCTTCAGGAGCGCTGCGCCGATAATCTGAAGAGTGAGGCCCTTATCAAGGGATGATCGGCTGATGCGGCTCCATTCACGGCGGTACTGCGAAGCTGCCCTGAGCATATATCCCTTCAGATCAAGGGCGAAACGGAGTCGTTCCATTTCCCGGTACCGGTCATAGCAGTTCTCTTCGGTAAAGCCGGTACCTGAGACCATGAGTATTCTCCCGAAGGGGAGGCTCATGTCACGGGCCTCAGGAAGATCGGGGCCGATAACCGTGATGCGGTTGTTTTTTATCAGTGAGCTGGTGCCGGTCCAGACCAGGATGGAGGTTGAAGCCGTGTCGGGATGGCCGAGTTCAACTGCCGTATCTGAAGAGAGTATTATGTTTCTTTTCCCCCCTGGGGACCAGGAAGAAGAAACCTGCCCGGCGTCTATAGCTGTGGCATTATCTCTGTGATTATCCATGTAGGCATGGATATCATTTATATGCTGGTCAAAAAGGTTCATTAAATATGTATATCAGAGTGCAGGATGGCTTTTTTCTGGAAATTTCATCCCGCAGGCTGCTGTCTCCACTACAAGTATACTATGTTTTTATCAAAATAAGAAAAGGAATCTTTACACCTGGTGTAGATTTTATTGTAAATATCCATCTACTGTATGGTGCAGCCGGTAAGAAAGCTACCTGCTGCCCAGGAGCGCGGCACCATAGGCACCGGTAACCTGTGGATTTACCTTGTCAAGCTGTTTCAGGTCAACCTTCAGCGCCTCTCCAAGAGCCCTGAATACTCCGTCGTTTTGAGCCACTCCCCCTGACATGACCACCTGTGATTCAACTCCCACACCCCTGGCCAGGGAGGCAACCCGTTTCGCCATGGCGTTATGGAGTGCCTTGATTACATCGGGCACCGCCTTTCCTTCGTTGAGGAGTGATACCACTTCTGTCTCTGCAAAGATAACGCACTGGTTTGAAATTGAAAGCTCTTCACGGGATTTTTTTTCCATGGAAGACATCTCATCAATAGGTACATCCATGGCCTCAGCCATTATTTCGAGAAACCGGCCGGTACCTGAGGCGCATTTATCATTGTACAGGTAGCGGATCACGACTCCTTCCTGGTTGATGCGAATTGCCTTCGCATCCTGCCCCCCGATATCTATAATCATTCTGACTTCGGGATTCACCTGAAAGGCTCCTGCGGCATGGCAGGATATTTCAGAAACGACTTTATCTGCAAAGGGTATTTTTTCGCTCCCATACCCGGTTCCCGTGACTGATGCAAGTGAATCAATCGACAGGCCTGCTTTTTTAAGGGCCGCATCCATTACGGCTTCGGCAGATTCTGCGGGCTTAATCATTGCAGGTATCACCGCCTCGGCAATGATTGCACTGTTTTCAATTATCACCGCCTTTGCGGTCATCGAACCTATGTCACATCCTGCGTGGTACATACTGGTCTCCTCTTTCAAAATACTTTTTAAGTGTTCATCTCTTCAGGTTTTCTTCAGCCAGGAGGGCCGCACCGATGGCCCCGGCAAGCTGGGGGTCTGCCTTACGTATTTTTCTGACCCGGCAGCCGAGCTGCGTTTCAAGGGCCTGTGCCACTCCCAGGTTTTTGGCGACGCCGCCGGTGATACAGAGGTCGCCGCTGAGACCAATGCTGTTTAATAGTACTGCAACCCGGGCGGCCATGGCATTGTTAATGCCGGCGCCGATATCATCAACGCCATGGCCTTCATTGAGCAGCCTGATGACATCGGCCTGGGCCCAGACCGCGCATGATGACGAGAAGGTAACGGGATGGTCTGCCCGTTCTGAGCACGTCGCCAGGTCTTCAACCGGTACCCCGAGAACCTTTGCCATGACGTCAAGAAACCGTCCCGTCCCTGAAGCGCACTTATCATTGGTGATGAAGCGGTCAACAGATCCGTCATCTTTTAATTTTATAGCCTTGCAGTCCTGTCCTCCTATATCAATTATAGTTTTTACTGAAGGAAGAAGCCATCGGGCGCCCCGGCCATGACAGGTTATTTCAGATATCTCTTCACCCTCAAAGGGCATACGGCTTCTTCCGTATCCTGTTCTGGTAATACCCATGAGATTTTCTATGGAGATGGATGCATCTTTCAGGGCAAGGGCCATTACTTCACGTGACGCTTCTTCCGGTCGGGCCCGGGAGCGTATTACCGCCGAAGCGAGTATGCGTCCCTTTTCCATTATGACCGCCTTGGCGGTGAGAGAACCGACATCACATCCCGCTGTTATGCTCATAAAAGCCCCCTTACGGCAAAGAATTCATCGAGCCGGGCACTGGTGGCTTCCCACGACTCAACCCGTTCATCAAAGCTGTCACTGTACATGATGTGGGTGGGAAACCCTGCCTCTTCTGTGTCCCGGGCCAGAAGTTTTACCATACCCCAGGTATTGCGGCACCCGGGAGTACCGCTGTAGATAATACAGTCAACACCGTACATTTTAGCCAGTGCCACCGTATCCTCAAGCCACATGCCCGGGGCGTCATAGGGGCCCCGAATTGATTTGACCATGGGCATTCGTGAATTTTGCTGTGCCAGTGAGTCTATCATGGTTTCCAGGCTGGTGGTGTCTATTTTGTAGGCATCAGCCTTGTTGATACTGTACGGGGCGTCATCTGCCCAGAAGCGGGAAAGTATATTTCCCAGGTGGGTGATTCCCCTTTCTTCGAGCCATTTCCACATGGTCAGGTTGGTGGTGTAGTGATCTATGTAGCAGAAGAGGGCCCGGACTTTTTCCTGTCCCGAGGGAAGACCACCGTGACCCTCTTGCATGTTTTTAATTCCTTTCTCCCTCATAGAGAGAAGAAGTTCCGTCAGAAGAGGTTTTCCTGCGAAAAAGAAACGTCCCGCGTAGATGAATAAATTATAGGTTACCGGCAGGGGGGAAGGTACCGCCCGCTGCAGTTCTTCAAGTTCGCCAATTATTTCATCCTGCTTTTGAATTTCAAGGAGGACCTCCTGCAGCCGGTCAACATCAAGGCGGTTGCCTGTCTGCTCTTCGAGAAAGGCTATCATGCGCCGGTAATCTTTCCGGTGATAATTTTCAACATCATCACCAGTCAGCCTGTCGGGAAAAGTCAGGGCAAAGGCCGGTTTGT
>CAZPEK010000024.1:16329-17035 GCA_964585555.1 uncultured Leptospirales bacterium
ATGCGAAGGAAAAGGCGTTGGCATTGGTATCGCAGACCCCCGGTGTATCGGTTATAATAAAGTCAAAGGTTTCTCCGACTCCCGCAAGATAGGCGCCCAGGGCACCCCGCTGAGAAGAACATGATGTTTCTGTGAGACCCGCCTCGTAACAAAAATCTGCAAATTCACCGATACCTCGCTTCCAGAGAGAGTTTATCAATACGGTAACAAGTTCAAGGGTTACCGGTACCGTGTCCATGGCGTAGAGTATGGCGGGGGAAAAACAGAAGGTAGTTCCGCATATTTTTTTCCCTTTTGTGTGGGCTGTCATGATATTGTCCATGTATTCATAGACAAGTTTCAGGAAAATTCTCCCCGGTTCTCCGTAGGCGAGAAATACATTCATAATATCCTTGAAGTAGGGGATATGCCGCATGACAATTTTTACTTCTTTTTCTGTCCCGGCAACGGCATTACACGCAAGGTCAAGAGTGCGCCACAGCATCCAGTCAAAGTTGTAGGCCTTTGTTTCGTTTCTCATGACAGGTTCCCCCTTATCGATTCGATGAATGCGTCGATACGCATCTTCAGACGTTCACGTTCTACAAGGGGGCCGTATTCCCGCTCAATACGGAGAGAGGGAATATTTCTTTTCCTGAGGTCAGCCTCGAGAAGTCCATTTTCTGATCCGTGAAGATCACAGAATCGAATGTTTTGTAAAATCACC
>CAZPEK010000025.1:0-8374 GCA_964585555.1 uncultured Leptospirales bacterium
GACCTTCCTGGAACAATGATATATTTGAACACCCGGACCCATGGGCAAGAGAAATGGAGCACTCTGCCGGAGCTTCTATTATAAAGGATTCACGGAGGTTCAGCTGGACCCTTTTAAAATATAAGGTTTCAGTGCCTAATTTAATTTTCCAGTTATTTCGAATTTCATTTTTTTTGAAGATATCTTCAAATTCCTGATTGCCGTAGGTATTGGTAAAATTCTCATATTCTACAAAACCGCTGATACTTTTTTTGATAGGAGATTCTTCTGCATCACTGTCCCTGTCTTCAAGAACAGTGCTTTTTTTTATCATCATGGGAACTTCACCATGGAGAAGAGAAGGAACAGGGGTGGCGTAAGGAAGTATACCTGGTGCTGCTGTCATGAGCAGGGCCCCGACAAGTATAAATGTATTTTTAAGAAAACAGTTTTTCATGCCCCAACCCCCCGGATAATGACATCCGCAAGAAGTCGGGCCGCTTCTTTATCATTATAGCGATCATCCTTTGCTGCTGGAAGTATCTTGGATATGAGAAAATAAGAAACCGTGGATATAACAAATACACGGTTGAAAAAATCATAATCGAGGGAACGTATCGATTGACCGACAAAACTATCTTTTACTCTCTGGTCAAAAATAATTTTTCCGTAGTCAAGGAGCGACTGAAGCAGAAGGTTTGTATTGGTTCCCCCCAGTTCTATCAAGTCGATGAAAAGAAGACGATATTCTTCAATATTCTGCTCTACCACCTGGTTCATGGTGAGAATGATAGTATCAAGAGATTCGGGAAATTTTGCATCAATGAGACTGGAAAAGTCGGGAAAGCTGTCCAGAAGGGTTGCAGGATTTAAACATGCATTAAATATTTCTTCTTTATTTTTAAAATAGTTATAGATGTTTCCTGTGGAAACCCCTGCTTTTTCTGCAATTTCACGGAGTCCGGTCCCCGAAAAGCCCTTTTCGCTGAAAATTGTTTTTGCCTTATCTATAATATGTTGTCGACGATCTTCCATGATACAATCCGGCCTTTTTGTAAATGTTATGAACGAACGTTCGTTCAGTCAAGTCAAATGTACATTAATTTTTACTCTGTGTCAAACGAGGAAGGGGATTTTTCTGGGCAAATGTACAGTTCTGAAGAAATAAACAGGGCTTAGTGGTGCATCAACATATGGTTTTTATTCTGTTTTTCTTTCAACAATACTTTTTCCGAAAGTTCTTCAATAATATTGCGGTAAAAGTTGTTAGAGAGGGTACGGCAGACATCAACGCGGTCAATTTTAAAGGTATTGAGTATTTTTTGAAATTCACTTTTCCTGCTGTGGCTTTCTGTGCAGATACCGTGACGTTTACCGTAACCACAGGCTTTACAGGCAGGATTGACCTGTCGTGGTGAACTTTTTTTGTGGTCGTAATGATTTTTTGTGCAGAAGGGGCAGAGGCGGAAGTTCAAACCGGAACAGTTATTGCTTATGACACGTTTTTCGATATTTTTCCACACACTGCGGGCCGATTTTTCGTCCCAGCTGTAGATTTCTTCAAGATCTTCCTGCGTGTAGTGCCATTCCTTGGGTATTCCAAGGGCCTCGTACATGTATAGAGAAATGCGCTCCATAAACATGGCAATAACAGCGTTATAGTCCTTCATGCCAAAGGTCCCGAATAAAGAATTTGTTCTATTAATTAAAGTATCGAACTTTTTTATAAATTTCTACAAAAATTTGGATATAATGTGAGTTTTTTATCCAGCTTAATGTATAGTCTCATAGAATGATATAGGCGTTGTTTGTAAACAAATTTTCAACATTAATGCAAAAATCGAACTTAAAGCGGGTTATTGCCAGGGTATTACTGAGGGCCTCTCAATAATACCTTAACTTTTTTTCCGGCCCTTTTCTCTGTTGTGATGCCATGCGGTAATGGCGGCATTATAAACAGACTTGAGAGGAGTATTGGTCTCTTCAGCGGCTCTTCGGCAGTCTTCGAACTCTGGAGAGATGGTGACAACTTCCTCACCCAGCCGGTGAATTTTGACTGCAATTGACCCGAAGGGGGTTTCAACACTTTGAAGCTCTCGGGGGAGTGTATACCTTTCACGTTGAAAGCGGCGGATTCCCGATGATGTGGATTCGCGAAAGATGATGTGTGTCACGGTATCTTCTTTTTCAGGAGAAACAATTGCCGCCAGAAGATGCCCGGGGCGGTTTTTTTTCATAATGATCGGGGTGATGAAAACATCCAGGGCTCCGGCTGCAAAAAGACGCTCCATCAGGTAGGCGGTTATTTCTGGAGAGCTGTCATCGATATTTGTTTCCAGCTGGATTACTGTTTCGGTCTCATCGTGAAGCTCATTCCGGAAGCCGATAAAAAGACGAAGCAGATTGGCGACTTCGAGTTCTTTGCTGCCGCTGCCGTAACCCGTTGATTCAAGGGTTATATTGGGCAGGGAAGAAGACTTTTTACAAAATGATCTGATAATAGCGGCCCCGGTCGGGGTGACCAGTTCTGCTTGAATGCCACTGCTGTAGATGTCAAATCCTTCAAGCAGGAGAGATGTGGCAGGGGCAGGGACAGGAAGTACCCCGTGGGCGGCCCGTATTGTTCCTGAACCGGTATTGAGGGGAGAGACTGATACCTGGTCAATGTGTAATGCATCAAAGGCTATTGCTGCGCCAGTGATATCGATAATCGCATCGAGGGCTCCCACTTCGTGGAAGTGTACTTTTTCCCGGGAGATGCCGTGGACCACGGCCTCTGCATCAGCAAGAAGCATGAATATATTAAGGGCACGATCTTTGACCGAATCAGAGAGACCGCTTTGAGAAATGATTTTAATGATATCGGCGAGATACCGGTGATGGGAAATCTCTCCGGTTTTGACATGAACCTGTGTGCCTGTCATGCCGCGGCGGGTTACTTTTTCTGCTGACAGCTCCCAGCCGGGAACATTGAGTTTAGTAAGTTCGTTTTTTAAGGTCTCAAGGGAGAGTCCACTGTCTACCATGGCACCGAGAATCATATCACCGCTGATACCGGCAAAACAGTCGAAATAGGCTATTCGTTTCATTACTTATCTCCAGGGTGGTTTACCATGCTGGCAAAATATCCCGCTCCAAATCCATTGTCAATGTTGACAACGGTAACGCCGGGGGCACAGGTATTGAGCATGGTAAGAAGAGCGCTGAGGCCCTGAAAATTTGCCCCGTACCCGATACTGGTGGGAACCGCAATTACTGGAATATCTGCAATCCCCCCGAGTATACTTGGCAGGGCTCCTTCCATGCCGGCAACGGCAATGATAACATGTGCTGACCCGATGAGATCCATGTAGGAAAAGAGACGGTGTATCCCTGATACCCCGACATCAAAGATTCGATGAACCTGGTTGCCGTAAACCTCGGCAGTAAGGGCGGCCTCTTCTGCCACGGGAATATCTGAGGTGCCGGCTGTTATGACCAGTATTTTCCCTTTGTTTGCAGGGGGCCGTTTTCCAATGATGATAATTCTCCCTGGGTCACTATAGTAGATTTCAGAATGATCTGAAGCAAGGGCTTCGTAGATGTTACGGTCAGCCCTGGTGGCCAGGATGGTGCTGTTTTTTTCAGACATACGGGCTACGATGCCCTTTATCTGATCGATCGTTTTTCCCTGGCAGAAGATTACCTCAGGGTAGCCCTGGCGGAGGGCCCGGTGATGGTCAACCTTGGCGTACTCAAGATCCTCAAAGGGGAGGGTCTTCAATTCAGCAAGGGCCTCTTCAACAGGCAGGGATCCAGCCTTAACTGACTGGAGGAGTAGTTTTAAGCGGTCAGTATCCATGGTTTATTCCTTATCTCGGGCATTCATGCTGCCGGTTCGGTATCCTTCAAGGTCGAGGGTAATATAGCGTGCACCGGTTTTTTTAATAATGTCTATAATTTTTTGACGATTTTTCTTATTGGTACAGAAGCCTGTATCCTCAGGTGGAACCTCAAGGCGCGCTGTATCATAATGGAGCCGCAGGCGCAGCTCTTTGAGCCCCAGGCCACGCAGTTGGCTTTCGGCGCCTTCGAGTGCCCTGAGTCTCTCCTCTGTCAGAATTGTGCCGACGGGAAACCGGGTTGCCAGGCAGGGTGATGACGGGCGGTCCCATACCGGCAGGTCAAGTTTTCGGGCCAGTTTTCTGATTTCATTTTTGGTAAAGCCAAGCTCCTGGAGGGGAGACTGGATGTTATATTCTTCAAGGGCTTTTTTGCCGGGACGGTACTCATTCAGGTCATCGGCATTGGACCCTTCGAGAATATGGATAAAGTTTTCTTTTTTTGCCAGGGCGCTGATTGCTTTGAAAATTTCAAGTTTGCAGTGGTAACAGCGGTCCGGGGGATTTTTTTTAACTTTATCGTGTGCAAGGAGGGTCAGCCCGAGAACCTGGAAAGGTATATTATTATTTTGAAGGAAGTTAAGGGCAAAGGATTTTTCTTCCCTGGATAAAAGCTCACTCTCAACCAGAACAGCTAAAACTTCCATCCCCTTTTCCTTTATTGCTGCAGCAAGAAGGGTGGTGCTGTCGACTCCCCCTGAAAAGGCTATGAGAACTTTTTCTTTTTCCTGAAGCCAGTTGCGGAGCAGGGTGTATTTTTTATCAGAGATTGAATGAGCTTTCATTGTTTCCTCTTTAGATTATAGGCATTGTAGGGGGCAAAAGGTTTCATGTCACTATGAAAAATGAATTTATCTTTACAAAAGCAGGAAAGGCAAAAAGGATAACTGAATCAGGAGTTAATGAATGCAGAATTATTTTTCTAAAAAAGAGACGCGGCTGATCAGCGGCATTAGTCTTCTACTGGGCATCAGGATGCTGGGGACGTCGATGGTCTATCCGGTCTTTTCGATATTTGCCACGGGTATCACTGGCTCGACTGAAGTCCTGGCGGGCCTTGCATTTGGCATTTTTGGAATTTTTCAGACAATTCTTCAGGTGCCCCTGGGCATGTTAAGTGACCGATGGGGTCGAAAAGAAACGGCAATGTTTGGGTTTGGTATTTTTTTAGGGGGAACTATACTTTCCGGCATGGCAACAGATATTTACATGCTTATTGCCGCCCGGGCCATTGCAGGGGCTGGAGCTGTTTCAGGGGTGACAATGACCTGGCTTACCGAGGGTATCGGTGTCCGTCATCGGAACAGGGCGCTTTCCTATGTCGGCATGAGTATCGGTTTATCGGTAATCGTGGGGATATCAATCAGTTCAGTTGTCGCCGGTACCTTCGGGTTCCCCGTACTCTTTTTTATCTGTGCAGGAATTACCGGTATAGCCATGGTTTTTATATCGGTTTTTCTCAGTAACATTCCCGGAGTTGAAAAGAAGGAACCCTCTTCCCTGAGTGGACTTATGAAGGTTTTGCAAAATCGTGATCTTTTGCGTATTTACCTGGTCGGCTTTGTCAGTAATTTTGCCCTCTCGGGTATGTTTTTTACTCTTCCCGTTATCATAGATAAAAGAATTAACCTTGAGGCGATGTGGAAAATTTACGCCCCCATGGCGATTGTTGGTACGGGATTCATGTTTTTTTTTGGCAAGCGGGGGGATACTCATGGAACCAGAAAAATAGCTGCAGTGGGCCTGGTAATGGAACTGACGGGAGTTTCTCTTCCTTTTGCAGGTGATTCAATTCTTCTTTTCTTTGCCGCCTTTGTGCTTTTTTATTCGGGACACTGCATCCTACAGCCTATACTTCCCACCGCGGTATCGCGGTGCCCCGCCGGGGGTACCGAGGGAGCGGTGATGAGTGCCTTTAACTCAGCACAGTTTACCGGTTCAGCCCTGGGGGGAATGCTGGCAGGGGTCTTTTTTTCAATGGGAGAATTTGTTATTTTCCCTTTTCTTTCGGTTCTGGTGTTTTGTGCCCTTCTTTCCCTTGCGGGGTTTCAGAATTTTTCAGTCTCCAGGACTTGAAAATACGGTATATGATAAAGGAAGTTATGAGAATACCGAAGGCAATGCCCACACCGATATTATAATTTTGCAGAATGTCTCCCATTCGGTGCTTTACGGTCTCCCAGTTGTTCCCAAGGGTATAGCCGGTATGAATCCAGATCAGGTTCCAGACCGCCGCGCTTGCCAGGGCCAGGAGGCAAACCCGCAGGGGCTTCATCTGTGAGATACCTGAAACCAGGGAGACGGCGGACCTGATACCAGGCACGAAACGATTTATCAGAATAACCCATGAGCCGTATTTCCTGAACCATATTTCGGTTTTTTCTATGCTTTCGGTGGAAAAAAAGGAGAAGTTTCGATTGATGAAGAATTCACGCTCAAGATAGCGGCCGAGAAAGAAGAGGGCCATAAAACCTGTAACAGAGCCGAGGGTGGTGCTGATATAAACGAGCAGGTAGTCGAGGCGGCCGGTACCGACAAGAAAGGCCCCGAAGGCGGTAATGGTGTCTCCTGGTATGGGGGGAAAGAGGTTCTCAACAATGGCACTTGCAAAGAGAAAAATATAGAGAAAGGCATTGTTGTGGGGGAGTAAAAATTCAATAATACTGTGTAATAAATCTTCCATGACAACCTGTCCTTAATATTCAACATACTATGAACCAGGTGATGAGAGGGTCAATCTAAAAATTACTATTAAAGTTGATTGTGTTTTCGTTGAAGCATGAGAGGGCTCATTTCATGCCGAAAGAGTTTACGCAATAATTGTAACTATTTATATATTGACATTTTCAGGAATTTTCTTTCTTTGTCCGATAAACAGACTATAGTCGGACAAATCAGCACACAGCTAATGAAAAAATATATACACTTTATACCCGCGGGCCTTGTTGCCCTTTTTATTACCGGATGGATTATTACTTCGCCAGGCAGTACCTCCGCAGGGAACGTGGAACCCATATCGGAAGAACTGCAGGTAAACAGCACTGTTCCCGCACCGGAAGCCCTTGAGAAAGAGGGGGAAGCTTTTTCCCGGTGGCTGAAGGGCGGCTTGAATAGAAATATTGTTCCCGCCGCTGCAGCCGGCATTGTCAAGGGAGAGCGGCTTGTTTTCTCTACCGGGGCCTTTGCGGATAAAAAGACAATCTTCGGCATTGCGTCCCTGTCAAAGACATTTACAGCGATTCTTGCCCTCAGGCTTGCTGAAGAGGGAATTCTGTCCCTTGATGAGAAGGCCTCAACATATCTCCGGTCTCTGAAAATTGCCCGGAAAGACCTGAAGTCAAAAAAAGTTACTCTGCGTCATCTTCTTACTCATACCTCAGGACTCCCGACCTTTGGGAGGAAGTATCGTACTTTCAACTTTGGAAAAGAATCAGTTCATATTCCCGAACAGACGAACCCGGCGGGTTACTGTTATGCTTACAGCAACCCGGGATTTGTTCTGGCTAAATTAATTATAGAGTCAGCTTCGGGAAAATCTTATGAAGAAAATCTGAAAAAATATATTTTTGGTCCTCTTGAAATGCATTCCACTACGGGACGCTGGTCAAATGGTACCGGGGGAATTCAAACTAATCTTGAAGATCTTTCAAAGTATGCAGCCATGCTTATCGGCCGCGGGCGGTACCGGGGGCGAAAAATTTTATCCCGGGACTCCTTTGAGGAGATGCTTTCCTCCCCTCTTGATCGGCCTGAAACACGGGCTGATTATCATTATTCTCTCAGCTGGGAGGTTATTACTGTTGAGGGGTCTGTTGACAGTTATTATAAGGCAGGGCGCTGGTATGGTGAGGCCTCAGCTGTACAGGTTTTTCCTCGGAAGGGGATAGCCCTGATCTACGTGGCTAACCCGCCAGTCCATTTGAGTAAACCTTTCATGTCATGGCGCAGTGGTTTGACGGCGCGGCTCCGCAGCCTGGTTCGAACGGCTGAAGCTGATCGGCGGATCTGCAGTACCTGGCCTTTCCTCGACCAAGACGAGCTGAAACGTTATACCGGGACGTACCGGAGTATTGAGACAGGCCGGAACATTACCATCTCATTCCAGAACAGGAATCTCTACAGCAATATATTTGGAGAACCGCAGCCCCTCTATGTTTTCTCATCGAACAGGCTTCTTCTCGGTAAGAGTCAGAAGCTCCACAGCTTTGTATGGCAGGATAATCGAATCATCGGTCTCTCGCTTACCGGCGGGTTTTACGAACTGGTAAGATAATTTTTACTTCCTCTTTCATTCTTTTTTGGGTTTTTTGCAGGCACAGGCAAGCCCCCCCCCTCTTTTCATTTTGAAAATACATGAAAAGGACAGTTTTGAGAGGTGTCCATAATGTCTTACCAGATCCAAGGCAGTAATATTTTTCTCTCTGCAGGATAGTTTTCGAATGTATCATGATACCATGCGTGGTTTTCCCGTGACCGTGGAATAAGATTTGCCGCTGTGATGAGAAAAATAAAAA
>CAZPEK010000025.1:8384-16966 GCA_964585555.1 uncultured Leptospirales bacterium
CCGGCAAGGGACCAGGTCATAAGGGCAAAGCCGGCCCATGCTATGATTTCGCCCAGGTAGTGGGGATTGGTTACCAGCCTGAAGGGCCCCTTTTCCGGTATACTGTACCGGGGAGCCGCGGCACGGGCATCACTGTTTATTGACCTGAGATTTCGGAGTATATAATCAGAATAGATGTTCAATGAGTAGCCGAAATAATAAATTATAATTCCGATGATAAAACGGGGATCCGAAAGCCACGAGGCAACAAAATGATTCCCATGGGTTGTAAAAAATGAAGCATTAAGGTAGCCGTGCATTGAGGTAACCACCCAGCCTGAAGCAACCACTGCAAGGTTAAAGGTCTTCCGGCTTCCTGGGTTAACCCGCATTAGAAAGGGAAAAATAAATCCCCGGTTTGAGTAGTGGATGCACCAGATGACAAGAAAAATCAGTGGAACAGTTTCAAAGGTACGGATCCCGTTAAAATAAATAATGATAAAAACAACCGTTGCGGGAAGTTCCATGAGAAACCAGCCGAGTCGGGGGTTGAGGGCAATACCAAAACGTTTGTCCCCAAAACGGCCGTAGGGGGTCTTAAAAAAACGGGTACCGATTACCGTTAAGATGACAAGAATGAATCCCCCGAGGAGAATAGTATCATAGAGAAAATTACCAGTATACCAGGACATAATATCTTCCTTATTTTATAAAAGTAAGTAATTATGGTAAAAAAAAGTTCTTTAAGGCAATCATTTTTATGTTTTAAGGGGTTGGTAAAGGAAGTTTTTCTGAAATTTCAGGGTGAGGCTCTGAGCCGGGGATAGGTAAATTTTTTTGACTTCCTCCATGAAAAAATTAAAAAAATTGTCTATTTGTTGAATAAACAGGTATTTCCAGAGAAATTGTATAACCAACCCCCTGGTATCTGTTCATATAGGTAAAAACAAAAGTAGCCGTCGGTGCTTCTCTTTTGTATATTAATTCCCCGGGGACGGGAAGATCTCTGGAGGTGACATAATGAATAGTATTAAATTATCAGCCTTAATGAGTGCCGTGGTATTGAGTTTTTTATGAACCAGTGGGGCCGGTAAGTGAAATGGCCGAACTGGCTGTCTCTTATGACCGGGTCCATGAAGAGATTTCTAATGAGAAGAAAAGTAAGAAAATTGAAGTCCAGAAACAGCATCTGCGTCACTGGATTAATGAGAATGCTGTTTTGCCCCATATTCCGACTGTTGCGGCTGCCCTGGTTAAGGGAAACCATGTTGAGTTTTTCCACCATACCCGTAGTGGAGCCGGGAAGCGGTATCCCGTGGCTTCCTTTACCAAAACCTTTACAGCTATTGCGGCCCTTCAACTGGTAGATCGTGGAACTATTACCCTTGATGAGCCGGTGAATAACTATTTCCAGGCCTTTATGGAAAATCCTGAACTTCATTCACGACAGATTACTCTCAGGGATCTCCTCACCCATACCGCGGGGGTAACAAACCACCTTACCGATGGAACGCCGCAGCTTCCAAAGCAGCGCTATCCTGCAGGTTCACGTTTTTATTATTCAAACCAGGGATTTAATGTCGTGGGGCTTTTAATCGAGACCCTGTCAGGGAGATCCCTTGGCCAGTATCTGACTGACAATATTTTAAAGCCCCTTGACATGCATGATTCAATTGCCCCTGATACGACCAGGGCTTCCGGAGGGATGTACTGTTCGGTAGAAGACCTGACCCATTATGTCATGATGCTGATACACCGGGGAACCTATAAGGGGAAGGAAATTGTTTCTAGGAAAAATTTTAATGAAATATTTTCAGAAACCCTTCCTTCACCAGGGGCCGTTTTTAAAGAGTACCGGGGTATCTCGTGGCGGATCTGGTCAGTGAATGACCGTCCCTACAGCATGAATCATGCGGCGCTCTGGAACGGATCCGGCGGATGGATACAGGTTTTTCCTGATCTTGGTATTGGGTATGTCTTTATGAGTGATCCTCCGGATTATGATACAGAAGCTTTTTTCAAGTTTTATCGCGGTCTGAAGGGAGAGTTTTTGCGTCTCACTGCCATGGTCTCTCCTGAAGGAATGGCACCTGAAAAATTCAGGGCATCGATTCCTGGATCGACAAAGCTCTGGAGCTATACGGGCACCTATCATAACAGTATTACTGATCAGACCATTACCGTCTCTATGAGCAAAGACGGAAGCCTTGTGGCGCGCCGTGATCAGAGCGGTGAGATATATCACATTTTTCCCACCTCAATGCTGAGCTTTATTTATGTCTATCCCGGTCAGACAGAAAAGGGCCTGGCCTTTGATTTTACCTGGAAGGATGATACAATTGTCAGCCTTGGTGTGCTGGACGGGTACTATGAAAAGATTGCCGATAGAAAAGTCGTTGATGGAAACTTTTAACCAACAGGAAGGCTCAAGGTTCTTTTAGTCTATTGTCGGGGCCTGAGCTTTAGAAGGTTATTCCTGCCAGCAGTCTTGTGGCGTAACATACAATTTATCTGTTGGAAACCCTGACTTCCGCGCCGTATCTGTAAGGGTTTTAAATGTTTCCCTGTCAAGGGAAGAATTTCTGGCACGTATCCAGAGGTATTTTCATGACTGATCTCCCACAATGACGTACCGGTATTCTTTCTGGTCGATTTTTAAAATCCAGTAGTTGCCGGAAAAAGGCCGCGAAACGCGGTCTTTTTTAATGCCCCTGCTGCATGGCAATCTACTTGATAACCTTATTGTTTACCTTAACTTCCCACAGTACAATAGCGGGCATTTTCTGGTCAAGAGAATCCATAAAGTTTTTTACCTTGGTTCTGTCAATAAGCGTCGGATCAGACTCAAGGCGAAATTTGCTGCTTGAAACATAGCCATCGAGTTTTTCAACAAGACGTTTTTTTAAGAGGTTCTGCCACTCGAGACTTCCCCGTTTTTCAAAATAATCATAAAAGCCGTAGCGGTCAGCAAAGACCGGCAGCTCGATTTTGTCAATTTTCCATTTTGGCAGCGCCACGTCAGCACCGGCGGTGTTGTTGTTTTTTGTGCGACTGATGGTCTCTTTTATTGTGCGGGAGAGAAAGTCTCGCGCCTTAAATTCATTTTCCAGAAAAAGGGCAACCTCTTCCATTCCGTTGAACTGGGGCGCCTTGATGAATTGTTCGATGTACCGGTCCTTGTCCATGCTATGCTGTTTCGCTCGGTCACTGGTGCCGTCACCGTCGATGATATCACGAATGACCAGGGAGTATTCTCTCCTGAACTGGTAGGCCCCGGTTGTGGGGTTCTTGGCCATCATGCCGAGGGCGTTGACCGCGTCAACCATGGTATCGACTTTCATGTTTTCGTAGCCCCCCTGCTGCTGAATCTTTTCGTCAATACCAGTGACAACACGTTTGTAATTTTCCCGGGCCTCCATTTCTTTCAGGGCCTCGGTGAGAAACTCTTCATAGACATAGCCGGCATCGGTTTTTTTCAGAATCTTCATGGCGGTGATACCGGTCCAGAGCTTTGCCGGGTTGAGATAGTTTTTAAGGCGATAGGGATCGGGATAGTACCGGGCGTCATTAGTGGGATGATTAAAACAGTGAAGAGGGTGACTCTTTTCGTCAATAAGCGTATGGTAGTCCCGGGCGCATTCTTCGAGAGAGTTAACCTTATAGATGGGAAAGCCGAGAAAAATTCCCATGGAAATCATTTCATAGGGCTTGCAGAGGTTCGGGGCTTCAAAGGTCTCAACGCTTATATTAGGAACAGCACTTTCACGCTTCTTGTAATGGTTCATCCGTTCAGGGAGGTCGTTGCCTCCGGCGGTTGCCGGATCATCGCCTTCTTCATAGGTATCAAGCTTGAAGTTGGTAACGGTGCGGTAATATTCCATAGAGCTCAAACCCGTTGCGTCGGCATAGATATAGGGCCGCGAATACGTGTCAAGGCGCTCAAGAAGCTTATGGATAGGAATTTTCTTTTCTTCAAGTATCTGTTTAATGGAAAGACTTTCAAAATTAAAACCTTCGAAACGTGAGTAGATAATCTTGTAGAGCTTTTTCTTGATTTTGTGTATGTCAATTTTCAGGATACTGGTCTCTGAAAGATTAAGGCCGTCTTCGATATCCGGTTCCATGTCAAAGCCGTAGAGGGCCTGCTTGATTTCTTCCATTGACTTTTCCATCAGGTTGCCGTAGTTATCCTTGATGTATTCCCGCATTTCAGAGGGACTTTTTTCAAGAATTCCGAGGCCTTCCTTGCTGATAAGATAGGTTTCAATAAACTGTTCCCGGTCATCTTCCCGGTCCATCTGAATGAAGTCTATTTCATTGGTTAAGTCTTCGATAGAAAGACGGGAAAAGAAATACTTATCGAGAAAGGTTTTAATCTCCTTTCCGTTAATAAGGAAAAAGTAGAGGGGATTTTTCTTTTCAAGAAGTTCAAAACGGGCCTTTTCGATTTCCTGCTTCAGCTCGTTTTTAAGAGCCAGGATTTTGTCTCGAAGGAGAGAAACCTCCAGGTTTTTAATATTGAAAAGCATTGCCTTAAAATCCCGGGCAAAATTTTCAGCAGAATGAAGCATTGATTCGAATACCAGCTGGTTAAAGTTAAAGTGGGCCATTTCAATTATTGCCGTAACGGGATTCTTGTCGCCAAGGCCTTTTTCTTCCACCATTTCCACCAGTTTTTCCATTTCTTCGGTGGAGTACCGGGCAAGGGCAACCCGCTCTTTATAGTATCTTTTCTGGTAGAGTTCCAGTTTTTCAAGGAGCAGGTCAATGACCTTCTCTGCGAAAGGAAAACCTTTGTTGGGGTCCTTTAGATACTTGTGGATTTCAGATTTGAGAACCGTCTCCATTTTTTCAAGCTCAAGGCGGCCCCGCTTCTCCATACGGATCATCATGTTCCGCTTGATTTTCTCCATTTCTTCCTTTCCATAATCACGGAGAATGTTTTCCATCTGGCTGGTCACGCCGCGTTTGTCTTTTTTGGCCAGGGCGACGTCAATTTTTTTAGTATATGACCTGAATTCTATTTCTGTATCCATCTTGTAGTCGGGGTACATTCTCTCAAAGATGAGGCGGCAGTTGAGGCGCAAAGCTCGAACCAGGCCACGGTTGATGTCACCCATGGTTTCAAGGAGAAGCCGGTTATTCAGCGGTTTAAGAAATGAATCAATCATGCGGCCCGCGGTAATACTGTAGCCCAGTTCTTTAAGCTGCGGCACCGGGTAGATGACCCGGGAAATACCGAAGGAGTTATATGATGCCTTTCGTTTGGATGGCTCATCTTTGGGAAGATAAATCGATGCTCGTGTCGAGTCGTTGACCATTCGTTCTTCAATGGCTCCCCCGACGGTTGATGCGACAAAGGTTGCGATAAACTGTCCGGTTAGTTCCTGGACCTGGTCGCGTCCCTGAAGGGCGTTACCCGCCATGTTTTCCACATCAAGAAGATAGAGCATGCCGTCTTCAAAGAGACGGTCTGGAACTTCGACAGAGCGCCCTGAAGGATAGGTGGCCTTGAAGGTGTTCCCGCTCTGGTAGTAATCGATTTCTTTAAGGGCGGCATAGGCGTTGCCCCGGGCGTTTCGGTTGTAGACAACCCGTTTGAAAGCGCTGGGAAGAACCAGGATGCCGTAGACCCGCGGCTGTGGCCAATAGTCCCGAAATACATCTTTAACCAGGGCGGCAAGGTCGAGAATCATACCGTTACCGGTACCACCAACGATTGAACAGGTTATGAAAATTGAAATCTGTCCGCTTCGGCGGAAGTGACGAACTCTAAAGGTAAATTTTTTCCCTTCCATCTGGGATCCGCTTATTTCAAAATAGGGCCCCTTCTCGTCATGGGGAAAATCTTTTATCGAAAGCTTTTCGTTGGTATGGGGCGCAAGAATTGCCCGGGTCGATTTATCAGGATCAATAAATACAATTTCGTTTTCCTTTGGAATCTTGTCATAGAAGTAGTAGCGGTTAACGCCCCGTTCCATGAGAAAGGAAATGTCTTCATCTTTCTTTTCGCTTCCTTCCTTGACGTCCATAAGCTGGAAGTATTTTGGTTCATTTGAAAATTCTTCAAGGCGGTCCCGTTCTTTTATCAGGGCTTCGCGAATTTTTTGCTCATTGTCAAAAAAAGCAAGACGTCCCAGGGGACGGGTCTGGTTGGCTCCCTGGCCCGGACGGGTCGATATGTCATAGACATCAGGATTGGGTATCCATGAATAGGCAGGATTGTTTTTGAACTGGTCCCGCAGGTAATCGAGCGAAAGGGTTGCCGGTGTGGGTGCTGAAATGTAGAGCATGCGCCGCTCTTCCTGGAAAAACTGTTCAGAGGGAAACCGGTATCGGCCGCCTTTGCCTTCAATGCTTGTTTCAATATCCGTTGTATCGATTCCGACCCACCGGAGGTATCGGTGTGCTTCAACCGGCATATTGTCTTCAATCCAGCTTTTGGCCGCAAGAACTCCCTTCATCCCGGAGCCTCCGACACCAATAACTATGGATTTTCGGACGGTAGGTTTTTCATCATTGATTACGCTTTGTATTGAACTGTGAAGGTCGCCCATACTTAATTCCTTTTTTTTACTGTTGCTCAGGGATTTTCAGGAAATTCTGTCGTTGTATCGGTTTAACAGGCTGCCTGAGCATTGATATTTTATTTTGTCGCAAAGGGGTCTATCATTGGATAGAGTCCGTCTGCAGTGGGAGAACCTGTATCGTATCCCGGATAAATTTTATAAAGTCTGAGAAGGAAGTTTTTCTCTGTTTTGGCAATATTAGACTTAGTCTTAACGTCATAGTCCTGGGTAAAGAGATGCACCTCAAAGTATCCCCCGGTAAATTTCCCGTCCTGGTCAAGCCGGTCTCCCAGTCGAAAGCGTATCGGATTTTTCGCGTCAATAGCCGGAAAGGTCGGGTCGCCGGTTTCATCTGGCTCGCTCTTGAGATAGATTCGTTCCCTGGCCCCCATTTCCCGGTAGCCTTCCAGGCCGGGGAAGTAAATGAGCACCTTGCTGTCTCTCCTTAAATCGATCTGGTATTCTTCAGCAATCTTATCCGGCAGGTTATAGATATCCTGATCGCGGCGGTTTTCAATAATGCGGATATAGATGCTCAGGTGGTCATCAAGTATTTCCGTAGAGTAGGTCTTGATGTTGCCTTCTTTCTGGCCAATGGTAATAGTCTTTTCTGTTGTCTGTTCTTTTGCAAGATTATATTTGAAAATCAGCCCCGGGTCGGGAAGATCTTTGGGGGCGGTTGCAGCCCCTGCTCCTCCGGGCTGAGGCGCGGCTTTGCTGCCCCCGCTGGATTTTTTAATTTTTGGAAGATTCATTTTGCCCGCAAGCTTCTTTCCCTGTTTCATAAGCCGGATGGAGATGCGCTGTAAAACAACAATAAGAAAAAGAAGGGCGATGACGATGCCTAAGCCGATGACAACGCTCTGGTAGAATTCTACATCTTTTTGCAGTTCTACAATACGGGGATCTATCTGTTGAATAACTGTATTGATAAGGGTTTTAAACATCGAACTTCCTCTCTTCTATACTTTTTACCTGAGTTTTACACATGAATGCAATGAACAAATGAATCTGACGAACCGAATACCAGCAGATTATTTCTCACGACCGGTTTGCTGTTGATGTTGCCGTCGGTGGCAAACCTGAATAGTTCTTTTCCCGTTGCGGCATTGAGACAGTAAAGGCTATTGTCTTCTCCGCCGAAATATATCCGTTGTCCGTCTATGAGGGCCTCTGTCCTGATTCGTCCCGAGGTTTTAAAGGCCCAGACTTTTTTGCCCCTGCTGTTGATGCAGTAAAAGTTTCCATCATCAGCACCGGCAAAAAAATATTCTTCCCGACCGATGACCGCGGAGACGACACTGGAAAGAATTGGTGCCCTGGTCACATAGCTCCATCGGTATTCTCCGGTCATTCGGTTTACCGCATAGATATACCCGTCAACCGATGAAAAAACCAGGAGATCTCGATGTACAGAAATGCATGGTTTTGACCGGACAGAATCAGTGACCTGGTATTTCCACAGTTCAGTTGTTTTTTTGCTTCCGTAGTCTACCGCGTAGACATTTTTGTCTTCACATCCGAAGTAGAGAGCCCCTTCATGCATGACTGGTGTTGATACAATTCCCCTGAGCTGTTTTCTCCAGAGGGGTTTTCCGATAGATTTATGTTCTGCATCACGATAGTATGCTTCAAAGCTGAAAAGTCCCCCGAGGGTTGCCGTCAGGAGTACTTTCCCTGTTGCAATGGGCTCAGTAAGAATTCCCTTGCTGAATTTTTTCTTCCAGAGGATGTGTGGTTCAATTTTTTCTGCTTCCCCGGTAGGGGCCGCATGTATGGCAAAAAGATTTCCTTCCCGTGTGGCGCAGTAGATTATGCCGTCGATATAGGCGGGACGTCGTATTATTTGTCCCGGAATGGAGAATTTGCCGAGGACAGCAAAGGTTTCTTCCTTTGGAGATAGAAAATATATCTCTCCCTTGGTGTTGCTGACCATGAACATGTCACGGCTCCCGAGGGATCCTGCATAGGCGATATCAGCAAGGCAACTTAAAGAGGGTTAGGTCAAATGATGAACTGTGGGCTTACCTCTTC
>CAZPEK010000026.1:0-1003 GCA_964585555.1 uncultured Leptospirales bacterium
AAATTTAAACCGGGAAGTATCGCGGTAATAGCGGGAAAAAACAAGGATCAGGATTTTAAACTTGCACGGAAGATAACTTCAGAACTTACTAAACAATCTTCTTTTAAAGTGATGAGCCAGGATACCATCTCTCAGAAGATCAGGAATTATCCCTATGATGATATTGTCGGCACGTGGGGAACGCCGCCGCCGGTCAAGGATAAGGAAAAGGGAAACTGGGCATGGTTTTCTCCGGCAAACAGGGAGGCTGTCAGGGTAATACAGCGTCAGCTGGGTGTAAGGTATGTCTATGTTGTCTGGTCTGATCATCTTGGTACATCTACTGTCTATAACACCCAGGGGGGGTCTTCGACAACCTATAAGATTGTGGTATACGGCCGGCTTCTCAGCAGTCCCGGCGGCAATGTGCGGGGGTACACGGTTAATTCATATTCCCACAGCGACAGCTGTTTTACTTTCTGGAAAACCGCTAACCAGGAAGTAAATGCAATGCTTGATACAACAGCGGTAAAAATTGCCAGAGAGATTATAAAAATTTCAGGATTTAAAAAACAGGAGAAATAAGTGAAGAAGATATTATTAATTACCACCCTTTCGATTTTTATTTCAGGATGCATGCCGACTTTTTTTAACCTTGTTGATAATGATATAAAACCGGGTAAAAAGAGTATTGCCGTAATATCAGGGCTTAAGGATGAAGCCAGCATGTTAGTAGCCCATGAATTGACCCTTCAACTGCAGAAACATTCAAAGTTTCATGTTATGAGCACCAGGACCATACTTAATAAAATTTCAGGTTATCCGGTTAAAATTCGCGGACCCTATACGGGAGCCTATATGGGTATTGATAAGGATTTCAGCAATACAGACAAAACCCGTGTCCGGATGATGCAGCGCAGGCTGGGAGTTGATTACCTCTATATTGTCTGGGCTCCCTGTGCGGTAGAGACACTTATGAGCGGAAGTAGCGTCGTGACGCTTCATACTATTTCCCAGCTTTTTG
>CAZPEK010000026.1:1013-1326 GCA_964585555.1 uncultured Leptospirales bacterium
ACCGGGAACACGGGAGATCGGAAATTCACTTGTTCCCATTTCTTATCTAAAGAGAGGAATGGCAATTGGAAAGGCTGCGAGAAACATAAAAGAAGCAGTTCAAATGTACGGTGAGTATACTGCAAAAGAGCTGGCAAAGAAAACCGGAATGCAGAAATAGATTTTTAAATATAAGTTGTATTTTTCTGAAGGCGCTGTTCCAAAAGGTTTCCCCCCGGCCGATGGATACTTAATCTGTTCTAATGTTTTCTGTCGGCCACCCCCAAAGGGGTAATGTCATTAAGTTAAGAAATTTTTTAATGTAAAAAACAGG
>CAZPEK010000026.1:1393-13678 GCA_964585555.1 uncultured Leptospirales bacterium
TTTGCTAAACTTAATGACATTGCCCCGAAGGGGGTTTTTAAGCCTATAAACCTCTTCGGGGGTGGCAAAAGGGCGGCACTGGTACAATTCCAGGCTACTTGAGCCGGGGGCTCGTGGAGTTGAAGTATATTTGTGTATTCTTAAAACCATGTGCCCTCTTTTGAGACAGCCTCTTCAAATACCATCCCCGCCTTCAAATATAATCTCCACCTTTTTTTTATGATGAGCGTATAATGAGACGCTTTCGCCTCACCTGCCAGGTGACTTTTTTATTTTTTTCAAGTACCTGCAGGTGGGTAAACACTTCAGAGACGGCCAGATAAATCTCCAGTACTTTTCGTTTTCCTTTTTCTAGGTTGGGGAAAAGAAGCCGGGCTATTTCGTATACCGTGAATTCGTTTTCTTTTATGATGTCCAGAATTGCCTGGTCACGGCTGCGGTATCCCTGGCGATACATGTTTAAAACTTCCTGCAATGACTCAATGATTTCACCATGGCCGGGAAAGACCATCTCCGGATGAAGGGATTCAATAATTGAAAGCGAATGGTAGAATTCTTCCTGGCTTATTCGTTCCGGGAGCTGGTTGTCGTCTAGCATAACAAAGGCATTGGGTGTAATGTGGGGAAGTACTGTGTCGCCGGAGAAGAGAATTTTTTCTCCTGGAAGCCAGAGGCAGATGGAACCCCGTGAATGTCCAGGAGTCGAAATAACCCGGGCTGGATAGCTTCCAAGGATCAGTTCGTCACCGTCACTGACTGTTTCATCAATTTCGCAGTGCCGGGCCATCCGGCTGAAAAACCGGTCGAGAAGTTTCATGGCAATGCGGTAAGGCCGGGGGAGACCTGCAAGCTTCATGAAGCGGCCTGTTTGTTTGCGGGTGCTTTTTGCGATTCCCTTAATCCAGTACCGGTCTTCAGTATGAGCAATTACTACGGGCGGTCTTTCACCGGCATGTTCAAGAAGTTCCTGTGCCGCTCCGTAGTGATCGATATGCCCGTGGGTCAAAATTATCTGGTCAATGTCTCCTGTTTTGATGCCCAGGGTCTTCAGCGTCTCAATAAGCCGGGGGCCATGGCGGGAAGTACCAGTATCGAGAAGGGTTATTTTATCACCAATAAAAAGGTAGCAGTTCACCGGTCCTGGTTTTTTCCCCGGGAGAGGAAGGGTAATCTGGTGGATGTAAGGATAGATTTCGCTCTTTTTTAGAGAAGTAGTCATAACCGCAGGCCTTTTTTTTTTAATCATGCCTGCCGGGCTGATGGTGTCAAATCTTTTCTCTCGGCTGAATTATTTTAAAGGGAAGGTGTACGGGGCCCCTTCAGGGCCCCGTGGTGCTGCAGGAAGTTTTATTTTTGATATTGAGGAAGTTTTACCATGTCATGAAACCCCAGGAGGGTCTTGTAGGGATTATTTTTTGCAATCATGTTGGCAAGTGAGTCAGGCACCGGGGCCATGGGATTAACCCTGTTGATATAAGTGACCTTTGTTTTATTTTCTTCAATTCGTTTCAAGATGCAGGTTGCCTCCATATCCGTAATTCTAATATACTTTTTTGTTACCGGCTGTATTTCCGGAACATAGGCTTTCATTTTTACCGTAACGATACCTTCCTTGTAGTTGGTAATGAAACGGGTATCAATCTGCAGGTCCCTGTTGCTGAGAGGCCAGGGAAGATGGAGAACATTATATCCCACTATATGGTTCTCAGTAAATTTTTTAAGCAGTTTCGCCTGAAGGCAGTCGCCCATCCATTTTGGCTGGCTCTCTATGTCTCGGAGTACCCGTTCGCATGTTTCGAGGGGCGCGTTGATTACCGTGATACCCATAAATTCGTTAAGGGGGCATCCTTCAGCGGGCCTGGTGTAGACCTTGATGCCCTTTTTATTCAGAGCGAATTTCCACGCTCCAGTGCCGGCAGTGAGAGAAACCGCTGTGATTGTCAGGATGATGACAATGATGATTCTTTTTTTCATAATAACCTCTTTAATTTAAGTAATATGTATAGTGCAATCTCTAAGAGATATACCTTTCTTCCGCCTTAACCTGGTCTGTGAGAATCTTACCCAGAAGCCGTGACATGGCCATGATACCGAGACTCGGGGGGGCGCCTGGTGACTGGGGAAAAAGAGAGGCGTCACAAACATAGAGATTGTCACATTCAAACCTGAAGTTTTTGTCCACCAGGGTGCCCATGGCGACTGTTCCACCCGGGTGGCCCCCGGCCCACTGAAGCATTGACAGCGATGATTCTTTTGCCCCGGCGCGAATCATCAGGTCACGGGCTATATCAACGCCTCGATCCATGCGGCGGATATCATTTTCTGTGACCGGCTTACTGGTCCGCTCGTTGGGGAATATTTCACCCCTGTCATCTTCCGCGAGTTTGACAAAAAGACCCATGCCGCGGCGGATATGGGGAAACTTGTACCAGTTGTGCAGGGCGACCCGGGGCCTGATCATCGACATAACCAGCCAGGTTCCCAGTGCCGCGTTATTACCAATCATAAAGCCCTCTGAGTCTCCATAGGTTTCGATGGCGTGGCTGAAAGTCTGCTCTCCCCACTGTCCCCCTTTAGGGTCTTCACTGAGTCCATAGAGTATGGTCATGGGGTCCATGAAAAATCGTTTTCCCGCACCTTTAAAGCCGCTTCTTTGAAGAATTGCCGGAGTACCGATTCCCCCGGCGGCGAGTATCACTGCGGCAGCCCTGAATTGCCGGCCGTTTTCAAGCTGCACTCCCGTGATACGGCTTCCTGTTTCATTCTGGAGGAGCCGGTCAACAGGGGCGGATGTTTTCAGAAAAAAAGATTCGGGATATTTTTCAAGCCCTTCTTCTACAAGCTTTCGGGTTGTCCATTTTGCATTTCGGGGACATCCCGCCATGCACCAGTCGCATCCCTCACGGCAGAGTTCAGGGTCGACAAATTTTTCCTGTTCTTCAAGGGGATTGCCCATGTCCTCGGCGGCGCGAATAAGCCGCTCGAGACCGTTGTGGCCCAGTCGATTAAAAAAATGTGAAGGAAGTTTTTGTGTTCCAATTTCTTTTTTTATGTCCCGGGCCTCGGGACGAAAATCGATCCCCATGCTGCGGACCAGTTTCTCTGTGGGCTCAAAAACATTTCCCTGGTAGATCATTGAAGATCCGCCAACAGTGATGCCCCGTTCCATCACAACCCCTTCGCGGGACCGGTTAAAGACAAAAAAGCGCTCTGATAGACGAAGCCCGAAGGGAAAACCGAGAAAGCGCCGGTGCCAGGGACCCTTCTCAAGAAGAAGAACCTTTTTGCCCCCTCGGGCAAGCTCAAGGGCAACAGGAGCCCCCCCGGGACCGGTTCCGGCAATGATGTAATCGAATTCATGGGGAAGTCTTTTTTTATTCATACTATAGCCTTCGTGTTATTTATTTGTAAAGAGAATGCGGGGACCCTGAAGGGGCCCTGTATGATCTTTAGATCAGTCTTCTGAAAAACGGTAATTGCTGCCTGCGGTACGTATCAGCTCATCGGATATCTCATGGCGGTTACGGACCTGTTCAAAGAAGGCTTGAATTCGCGTTTTCACCTGGCCGGTACTTCCGCTGTATAGTTCAAGCTCCAGGGGAAGCAGGGGAATGTGGGCCTCTTTGAATTCCCGCCGATAAATAAAAAGTTCTCCTCCCCAGAGATCGCAGAATTTAAGTTTTTCAGCAATAATTGCCTCTATCTTCCTTTCTCTTATTTTTTCTTTTATAAAGTCTATTCTTCGCCTGAAATCATTCATCATGCGGGGACAGGAAACATGGTTCAGGTAGCGGAGTGCCAGGGCCCTGAGGGGAGCTTCTGCTTCATCAACCTGGATGTCAAAGTACCGTGAACCGAGACAGATATTGTCTCCCACAATGGCGCCCCCTGATGATTCAATGAGCTCAAGGTGGCTGATTTCTTCAATACATCCCGCAGCGATAAAGACCCTGACCTCGGAGGGCCTGCTGACGTCCCGGTTTTTTAGAAAGTCAAGGGCCTTTTCGAGAAGCGTAATAGATTCTTCTACCGGCAGTGCGGTGACTGCCTGGATAATGGTAAAAAATTCACTTCCCCGTATCGGGAGGGGATCGTTTCTTCTGAGCCGGTCAATCTGACTGAGGAGCTCCCTGCGGCGGTTATAGAGCTCTATCGAGGCTTTGAGCTTCTCCATGGAAAAGGAAAATTTGTAATGGTCTTCCATGGCACTGATCAGTTTTTGTATTTCAGCCTCAAGACGGTTTTCCGCGGAACTGTTGATCATATGAGGGGCGATAAACATGAATCGAAATGCCGGATCAAGATCAACATGGCGCCAGTTGTCGTACATTCTCCGGGTATGGTCACAGCCGTTCATAAATATAATGCCGTCAAGGAAGTCAAAATCATTGTTCAGTGCCTTGTCAAAACAATGCCTCACAAAGGTGCAGTTCAGGGAGGAGTAGTAAACATCCCCCTTCAGGGTGCCCCGTGTCCCGACTGTACGCATGCGGTAGGGAATGAAGCCCGCGGCATGAATTATTTCTTCAGGGATGTAGGCGCAGAAGTAGCCCATGATTTTTTTCCCTTCATTCTTTGCCCTGCTCAGCAGAGGATTGAAATCAGCAGCGGCGGTTTCTTTGAATTGATCTATGATATTCATTGCTTTTACTTCCTTTACCTATGCCCAGCCGTTACTGACAAAGAAGGTTTGTATCTGCTCCCGGAGCTCTTCTTCTGAAGTGTGTCGGTTATCCATGATGTCAAGATTCAGGTAGAGGGTCGGCATGTTTCGTTCTTTGAGATAGTCCTTTATAATCTTGAGGGCCGCCCAGCCGTGCTTGCATCCATTGTGTCCCATGAAGAGGACACAGTCGGCGGAATAATCTTCTATCAGGCGTCCCAGCTCTTCGGTGAGAAATTCAACCGGGCCGTGGCACTGGCGTCCCATGCCGAGATGCATCTGACTTTTCGCCAGGTCGCGGACCATGGTTCCAGGCTCTGAGGTGTCAATATGAACCGTTGAAATGTGGCCGATAAAATCAGCAACCACGACGGCACCGAACTCATGTTCAAGCCACTTAAAGATATAGGTAAAAAAACCGATTGGAGGAAACCACATGATAATACGGATACGTTCATCCTTTACCGTTCCGATTCCCTTTTTAAAACGGCGCCGAGTTACATCATAGAGACCACGTGCCATATCAACCGCCTGGGGTGACCTGATAGCTACCTCGCGGATTGCCCATGAAAAAAGCAGAGAGATCATGGTGCCGGGACAGGGTATGGCCCGGTTCATTTCACAGACTTCTCCAAGGTAGTGATTGATTTCATTAACCCGCTCAAGTACCTCTTTAAGCTTTTCCCAGTCTATCTTTTTTCCCGTATGTTCTTCAAGAAAGGAAATACAGTTCCACATGTTTTCTTCGAAATAGGCATAGGAGTCATCATCTTTCCAGTAGGGTGTATCGAATGAAAAGGTCGGGGCCCCTGTCAGGTATTCGAGAGTCTGGTAGATAGTGATGCTTGAGTCACAGGGGTGGGATGAAGCGATGATCAGCGTCGGATCGGGTATCTGGTTCATCAGGTATGATCCCACGCTGAGTTTGACGGCAGAGCAGTTCTCCACCGGTACACCCTGGGCTTCTGCTTCGGCAATAAGCATGGGAGGGTATTCTTCTCCATAGGTGTTGCCGAAAAGGTTTAATGTTTCTGTATTAAATGAAGCGACATCAAAGGCTTCGAGGATTTCCGCGTTTAGTATCCATTCTACCCAGACAACGTGCTTACCCTTTTTTTCAGCTTTGATGGCTTCTTTCATAGAGTCCCTGAGGGCCTTTGCCCCCATTCGCATTGCCTTCATTTCTGCAGGCGGGGTGAGTCCGCCCCCAAAGGTGAGAAGACCATAACGCCAGGTTTTGTTAAGGAAGTTTTGCTTTCTCTCGTAAAGGGGCCGAAAGAGGCGCATCATCAGATACACAGGCCATGGTATCCGCAGGACCCAGTAGAGCAGGTTGAGGCGGTGATAAATATTAAACCGGAGGAGTTTATTTTTTTTCAGCTTTTTTCTTTTCAACATGATGCAGGTCCCGGGCCTTTAATAACTGAAAGGGAATTTTTTCTAAATTATATATAGCGGTACCGTTCAGGAGAGGCAATACTTTTTCTTTTTTCTTCAGTATACTGGATATAGATGGGCCCCAGGCTATTCATGAGGTGCATGTTTTAGAGAAAAAAGTTTCTGAATTTAAGATTCTTTGCGGGGAAAACTCATTCGGAAGATGGTTTTTTCGCCTTTTTTTGAAGAACAGGTGATGGTTCCACCGTGACGTTCTATTATGCTTTTCGTAATGCTCAGGCCTATCCCTGTTCCGCTTTCTCCTTTTGTTGAGAAAAAGGGCTCCCATATTGATTCAATTTTTGATGGTGGGATCCCGATGCCGTTATCACTGATTTCAACTAATATAGAAGAACTCATTTCTGCTGTAGTGATATCAATTCTTCCATCTTTTCTGTCGGCGATGCCCTGGGCGGCATTTCTGATCAGGTTAAAAAGAACCTGCATCAGTTTGTTTCTGTTGCAATAGAGTGAACCGTTGTAGTGGTTGTTGATTTCTATGTTTTTGTCTTTAACAACGGGATCAAGCTGAATCAGCGTTACGGCTTCTTCAATCAGCGCGTTGAGAGGTTCCGGGTTCATGATGTAATGAATATCTTCATTTCCTGCTATAGCCTTTACTTCATTGAGGAGGGAAATAATACGTTCACGGCTGTCGAAAATGTATTGAATGCTGATGTTTTCCTCGTGGTTTAATTTTTTTTTAAGAGGAGTCAGTCTTGAAATACTCTCAAGCTGGTTTTTAATGACCCTGGCAAGACCGGCAGCCATTTTCCCCGTGGCGGCTCTTTTTTCCTGGATAACCAGTTTTTCCTGGGTGTCCTTTAATTCTTTCATGGTACTGATGAGTTCGATATTATTTGCCTCAAGCTCCCTTGAAAGTTTGCTGGTTGCTGTAAAGGAAAGGGAAAATTTTTTGGATAAAAGGTATGAATGAACAACCAGAAATATCATAAAGCCGAGGGGTACAAAACCGGGGAAGTAGAGGAGTCTCTGGTGGTTCAGTATTTCCATGAAAACGATGCTCATGAATAAAACAGCCCCGGTCAGTATAATTCCCGCACCTTCCCGTTTATGAATCTTTGCCTGAACAAGAAAAATAAAGATGGGTATTGTGCAGAGAAGAATGAAAATTGCGTAAACGTGGAGGGTATGAGAAAAAACCGACACGGGCGTAAATATTGCCGCAGCGGAGAAGAGACCTGCCACGATAAAAGCTCCCCTGTAGAATGGTTTTTTAATTTCATCGGGAAAGAGGCTATGGAGAAAGATAATAAAAAATGGAACTGAAAGATAGGTGTCAAGATACGACAGTCTCATAAATGAAAGGTAGCTTAATGAGGGAATCAGCTCTGTAATAATTCTTTCACCGGTGAAAAGGTTTCTGAAGGCCACCAGAAAACTGACACCGCTGAAGAAGAGATGGGAAAGCTCGTTCCTTCTCAGCAGGTACATGATAAGATGAAAGAAGGCCATGATCAAAAGGCCGCCAAGGAGAAAAAACTGCAGGGCAAGTTTTTTTTCAGTTCTGCTCCTGATGGATTCCGCAGAACCGAAAAGTACACGGTTCCAGAGGCCGCCCCGGCTGTGATGAAAGTTACTGGCATGAATGATTATATCAAAGCTTCTTCCCGGGGGGGTGAAGTATACTGCCTGGGGTCGCTCCCTCGGGATTGATGAAAATCTTGAGGTGCCGGTTTTCCCCGCCGAGGCTAATTTTTTATCATTGATATAGAGTGCCCAGGCTGTTGAAATTGTTTCAATGTAAATTCCCATTTGTTTTTTTGAATGTGATGGCGCGGCATTATTATAATCCCGGGGCAGATTGACCCGTAGCCGGTAGGTGGCATAACCATTGGGAGTAAATTTTTTTGAGTCCTCTTCATCTTTATTCCACACATGGGGTACCCGGGCCATCAGGTCAAGTTTGACTTTACTTCCTTTCTTGAAATCAGAATGGAAAAGGAACTGGTTCCAGTAAAATTCCCAGTGACCGTCAAGGGCCAGAAGGGGAATCTCTCCATGTTGATTTGCGGTGATAAAAATATTTCCTTTTGAGATTTCAGGGGTAGAGACTGAGTGCCTGTTACATCCGAAAAAAGCAACCACCAGTGTAGAGAAAAGCAGGACAGAGTATTGTATCTTTGATTTTTTCAGGAATATCACGATGAGCCTCGATCTGCAATGGAGTGTTCTGTATCAATAGGAAATATTATCGTGAAACTTGTTCCTTCTCCGACCTTTGAAGAACAGGCTATTTTTCCCCCGTGGCCTTCTGCGATGCGGCGGCAGAGGTCAAGACCTATTCCTGCATGGTCTTTCCCCCAGGAAGTGAAAAAGGGGTCCCATATTTCATCACGAATAGCCGGATCTATCCCGATTCCCGTGTCTTTTACTTCAAAAATTATTTTTTCTTTTTCCAGTGCGGTTGTGAGGGTGATATCTCCTTCTTCTTCTATAGCAGAAGAGGCGTTTTCAAGGAGATGAATGAGCATCTGGATAATCTTATGTTTGTCCCCGAGAATGGAGCCCCCGTAGTGCATTTTGAGAGTTAATGCATCATGTTTTATAGATGGTGAGATTGCTGCAAGAGTTAATGTTTCTTTGACAATATCAGTTACAGAATATATAGAGAAAGAATATGCCGTAGTTTCGTTTTTTGCCATGGCCCGTACTTCGTTGATGATGCTGCTGATCTGGTCACGGCTCTCTATGACCGATTCAATAGCCTCTTTCTCTTCATCTGTAATGGGCGTTTCTAACAGTTCGAGGAAGGTTATGGCAGAGAGCTGGTTGCGTATTTCATGGGCCATTCCAGCTGCCAGGTTGCCAATGGCGGCCATTTTTTCCTGGCGGATCAAATGCTCTTGAGAGAATTTAAGGTTCACCAGGGCCCTGATAAGGTCATCATTATTGCTGTCCAGCTTTTGAGAGATTTTTTCAAGATTTATTAAAGAATCGGTATAACGCTGAGAGAGAAGCACAGTCTGTAAAATAAGGAATATGAAAAGCCCCACGGGCATTAAAAATGCTGTCTGGATAACCAGGTTGTCATAAAGTATATCATTCACTATTACAGCCAGAATTATTATAAAGCCGGAAAGAAATATTTTTGTCCCCTTTTTTTTTCTTGCTGCCGCCCGAATAAGAACAAAAAGTATGAAAAGGCAGGTAGACAGAGTTATTACATGTGAGTAAATGATAATTTGTGAAACAGTCATCGTATCGGCAAAGAGAACAATGACTGAAAGGATACCGATTATTCCAGAGATAACCTTTATGACTTTTAAAGGAAACTCTTCGGTGTAAAGATGATAGACGTACCATGTAAATGAGAGTATGGCAAGATAAAATCCAAGTACGGCTGTTCTATATATAAGAGACCAGTGGATGTAGTCTGCTATATAGTTATAATTGATGTTTCCAAAAATAAAGATACGGGTTGCCACGATGAAACAGACAAGGGAAAAGTATAAAAATGTTCGGTCGTCCCTTTTTAGAGCAAAAATAATCATGCAATAGAGACCAATAATGAAGATGCTGCCAAAGATAAAAAAATCTATCATGATGGCGGCTTTGTCTGATTTTATAATGTCATTAGCAGCACCCATTGTAGAGGAAATAATAATACCGCCGTCCTTGTGGTGGAAATTGGATACATGAATTACGAGGTTAACTTCCGCAGCGTTTTTAATGCGGGCAGTTTGAAAAGTTGTTTCAGGTTTTGAATCATCACTGTATTTTGCAGTCTGACCCTGCCTGGCTATGAGCCTGCCATTGCAGTAGGCCTGGTAAGCGGTGTGAATGTTTCTGAACTTTATGACAAGGGGGCCTGATTTCTTCGGCATCAGTATTTTAAGCCGGTAAGTGGCAAAACCCCTTGATGTTATATCCTGTGCTGCTTTTGTCCATGAACCGGGGACGGAGCAGTAGCCGACTTCCTTTTCAGACTTTATATTTTCAGGTTTAATGAATTTTTTCCAGTAAAAGAACCATTCTCCGTTCAGGTTAATGATGCCGTCAGATGAGAAGTCCCACTCCCTCAGGTCGAGGATGCCTTTTTCCGCCCGGGGAACCAGGGGAGATGAAATGGCACATCCGGAAAGGGCAGCAGCAAAAACAATAATGCATACCAGGGCAGGGGCCTTTCTTTTTCTGGTCCGGGGAATATTAGTTCTTTTTATCATGGTTCTGCTTTGGTAACAGTATCGATACGGCTGGTGCTGCCAGGATTTCTGTTTTTTTCTTCTCCAGCTTATTTATGTTTTTATATGCCAGGACTTTTGAGTATATATGATGTCCTGTTATATGTCAAAGTAATTTGAGGGCAACAATTAATTGGAAAAAATTTCACCGCTAAAAATATGTTTGATAAATCAGATAGTAATATGAGAATATCTTTATCATGATAAAAAAAGGCAGTAAATCAGCCTGGATGCATATGAACTATAGAACAATGATAATTAAAAAGATCTTCTGTGCTCTTGCCGTTATTTTTTTAACTCTCGGCGTGGCGGGAATTTTTGCTGAATCCGCCCAGGCGCGCAAGGCGGGTAATTTTTCAGATCTTTATGAAGATGACCGTAAATATTACGGCAGTGAAAAGGAAGAAAAATACAGCATTAATGCCTTCCTTGTGGAAAAGGAAGACTGGGAAGCCCATCATGCCCTGATGATTTTCGGATTTTTTAAAAAAACCGATTATCCCCGGTACTCTTCACTGCGGATTCTTCCTTTTTACTATCGGGTTCAGAGCAAGGTGGATGACCGGCGCCGAACATGTATTCCCCTTCTTCCCTTTACGTGGTATAACCGGGTTGACGGGAATGATGAGCTGACCTGGTCGATACCCTATTATTCTCACATCAGGGCAGATTCTCACCTGAGATCAATACTTTATCTGTTCTGGTGGGGAGGGGATACTCAAAAAAATACCTGGAATCAGAACTGGGTTTTTACGCCCCTTGCCTACTGGTCCCGTTACCGTGAACCGGATAAAAAAATAGTCGAAAAGGTTCAGGTAAATCCCCTCTATTTTCTTGATTCATATAAACGCCCGGGAAAAAACCGCTACACCTGGTGGGCCCCCATCGTGCCGTTAATGTATCATCACCGGAACCACCAGGGGGGACACCGGAACTTCTTCTGGCTTCTGGACTATAGCTGGAAAACAAAACAGGGCGTTGATACGATGAAACGCTTCTGGTTTATGCCCCTGGTCTACTGGGGGCGTGACCGGTATTTTCACCTGGCGCCGGTGTTTTTCATGACCCGAAAATATAACAGTGTGCCCGGGCTTTCGGGAAAACGGGTATTGGAACGGCGGACCATCGTAACTCCCCTCTTTGTCTCTTATCGCCGTAACTGGTGGCACGACGGGGTTCGTAAGTCCGGGGGCTTTTGGTTTCCCCTTGTGCCCCTGGTGTATCATAGTTCCAGTCAGAGTTCAGGGAGTCACACCAACCTTTTCTGGATCTTCGACTGGTCCCGTGGACAGAGGGGAAAGCTGAAGCGGTTCTGGTTTATGCCTCTCTGGTTCAGCGGTCATGGAAGCTCAAAGTACTGTCATATCCTGCCGCCCCTCTACATGTCATGGTCTGATCATGGGGGAAGTTACCGTCACATACTTCCTTTCTATCTGGCATGGAAGAACCGGGTTCACAAATATGATCCCGGCAGCAATTCGACACATATAAATGTCAAAAACCGTTATCTGACACTCCTTGGGGGCTGGCTGCAGACCCGTATACTTCCTTTAAAAAATAAAAAAGCCTCTCTCGTCTCCCGGAGCATCTGGTTTCCCATAGTGTCCCTTGTTTACAGCAGCTATGATAGAGATCAGGGCTATCATAAGAATCTCTTCTGGCTCTTTGACTGGAAGAAGAGAAGTGACGGCAGTCTTAAGCGTTTCTGGTTTATACCCCTGGTCTGGTATGATGGAGACCCCCTGGGATACCGGATATTTGCCCCCTTCTACTTTAGTCATGGGAGCAACCGTAAATACTGGGGCACCTCTTATGGACTGTTCCACTACCATTCCTGGGATGAAAACCGTGAGGTTACCTGGGCATGGCCATGGTACAGCTGGAAAGAGAGGCGCAGTGACCGGTATTACCGTCACGCCATTCCGGATTACTACAGCTGGAAATGAAAGAAGAGCAGCGGCCTGCTGGTTTTTCCTTTCT
>CAZPEK010000026.1:13688-16843 GCA_964585555.1 uncultured Leptospirales bacterium
AAGTCAAAGCGTCGTTCCCTGACGGTGAATCTTCTCGGGTGGTCAAAAAATCTTTTTACCGGACCTTTCAGCCCCGGTCTTGGTGTGGGTACATATAAGGGTAAATGGTATCTTGATGCAGATTATTCATGGTTTTATGATCTCGCAAGTGTGGCGACCCGGGTCACTATTGAGGCTCCTGATAAAAAGAAAGAAAGGAAAGTCGAAAATATCGGCGCAGAGCATGATATCGCATCGGTTGAAACGAAAGAAGAAAATATTAATGTAAAGGAAGAGAAGGCGGTCGATGAGCCTCTTCTTTCAAAAAAACGGACCTTTGACCGGGACAACTCGCGAAACTTTTTTGGATTGAAAATTCTTTTTGGCTGGCTCGCCTATGAGAGGGGAGATACGCGACGCCATTTTCGGCTCCTTCCATTGTCGTGGTTTACCTGGGATACTGCCAGCGATGACCGCATTTATGTTGTTCCGCCATTTTTTCTCTGGTATAAATCGAAGCTCAGCTCAATTGAGTACTTTGTTCTTTTTCCTTTTTATGGAAGTCAAAAAGAGAAGGGTTCCTGGATGCAGGCCTGGCTGCTGAACCTTTACTGGGATGAGTACAATGCAAAGGAAAAGCTTCGTGAACATGATATCCTCTGGCCCATTGTCAACTGGTACAAATCGCCGAAGCGTGCGGGATGGCGCATCTTTCCCCTGGTGTGGCACCGTAAAAAGTTTTCTGAGAAGGGTCGGCGTGAGCAGTATATCAGCCCCCTTTTCTACAGCTCAGCGGTGTTTAATCTTGATGGTAGAAAAGAAAAAACCCTTTATCGGCACATCATCAACCCACTTTTCTATTACCGAAAAAAAACAGAAGAGAAAGAAAGCTACAGCCGTCTGGCCCTGCCGATTGTACCGCTTTTTTACCACGGCACCAGAAAGTCAACCTACAGCTACAGGGTACCTGTCTTTAACGAGGATAAAACCAGGTCTGGTGTTAAAGAGGTTACTTATTCTGATACGAATAAAACCCATTTTTTCTTCCCCTTTTACTGGTTCAGCGGTATGGAGCGGAGCGGCGAAACTGAAAAGCCGGATCTTAAAAAAGGTTCTCTCGTTGGCCTGCCCCTTCTTTACTATAGTTATAAGGACAGTCTGAACTCTGATGGTACAACCGACAGCTACCGGCACTTTTTTATTTTAGGGTATCAATGGTACCGGTCTCCCGGTTATGTAAAACATTCACTGCTGTCAGGTTTGTTGTATGAATACCAGAATATTGCAAAAGATGAGACCAGCGTTCATTCTCTCTTCCTGGGTCTGGTCAATTTTACATCAAAAAAGGGTGGCGGCGGATCGTCTCGATTTATTCCCCTCTACTCATACCGGTCAAAGGGAGGGACAGGAAACTTCAGACTGCTTCTCGGCTTGGCGGGTCAGTACAGCTGGTATAAGAACGGCAACCGTTCATTCTATGGTCTTATGGGGTTTGTCCACGGGGGCAAATATTATGAGACAAAGAATTTTTACGCGGGTGGAAAGTATCACCAGCTTCCCGTTCAGATTAACCGTTCCTGGTTCGTCCCCCTTTATTTTTACCGAAGTGTATCGGGTAAGGGTGAAGGAAGTAATGAAGGAAGTGAATACCGCCGAAGCTTTCACTGGAACCTGTTGATGTTTTTATCCCGGGAACGTACCAGCGGCAATGGCACAGAGGATTACTACAGCCGGTTCTGGTTTCCCGTACTGCCTTTGGTCTACCGCTACAGTTCAAAGAAGGAAGTTCACTGGAACCTTTTCTCTATTATTGACTGGTCATACAGCCGTGATGGAAAACGAGGGGGCAGCTTTTTTCTTCCTTTCTATTATTATAACCGCAACTGGAAGGGGAAGCAGGTTAATGTCCTTGGCATCTTCGACCACACGAATCGCTACAACGGAAAGTTTCAGCGCTTCATGCTCTTTCCCCTTTTTGCCCGGTATAAAATCAACAACAGGGAAAGTCACTTTTTTCTTCCTGCCCTTCTCTCTTACCATGGCCGGGGAAGAGACTGGCGGACAACCGTGGTCCTGGGAACCTACTGGCACCGAAGTGCTCACTACAGCCGTCAGAATATCTGGCTTCTCTTTGATCACCGGTACGATGAGCAGAAGAGTCTCGAAAGCTTCAGGGCTTTTCTCGGTACCTTTCGCTATGACCGGTCACCGGAAATTCGGCGGGTTCGTCTTTTCTACGGCCTCCTTGCCCGCTACGACAATTATCATAACAAACCGGACTACAGTTTTGATGTTCTCGGTATCCTGGCCCATGCCCGGCGCCATGGAACCCATTTCAGCCACAGCCTTCAGCCCCTCTGGTATTACAGCCGCACCGGAGATGAGCTGAGGTTTTACAGCATTGCGGGACTGACATGGATTGATCATAACCATGAGCGCAACTTTGACCTGGGGCTTCTCGGTCTCGCGTGGTACCGAAACGAACGCCATGATGAATATAAAGACCGCCGCATGGTGCTTCTCGGAACCCTCTGGCATGAGGTGAAAAAACCGGTAAGAAAATATCACAGCCGCGGGATGTTCTGGGGACTTCTCTGGAATTATGAAACCGAAGAGGAGACAGGCTTTAAGAAAATTTCTATTCTCAAGGGTCTTTATAAACGAACCGTTATTAATGGAAAAGTGAAGCAGAAGTTTTTATGGGTGTTTTAAAACTGAAGATGCGGGTGAGAATTTTTTAAGGGAAACAGGGAATGTGAAAATATTCCCTGTTTCAGGTGGATGTTAGTCAACGGTGCCAAGAATTTTATAGTTGGCCGCGTCACATGAACCGCTGGTTCCGCCGACATCACAGCCGAGGGCCTTTGCTTTTTTGCGCTTAGAAAAGTCATCTGAACCGCGATACTTCACATAGGTTCCTGACTGGCCGCGGCAGATGTAGCAGCCGGTATAATCTTTGGCAGAACCGTATTCGATGACCATAAAAAGACTGAAAACAAGAATTCCTGTTGATAAAAGAAGCTTTTTCATACAATCCTCCTGAGTTTTAATGTTCTTTTATACGCTGAAAAAAGGGAACATGCAAGCAAAATTAATGATAAAATTGCATTAATAAACGTATTAAATAGTTCATTATTAAAGGAAGTTACGCTTTCAACTGCCCCGGTTGTTCTGGT
>CAZPEK010000027.1:0-1247 GCA_964585555.1 uncultured Leptospirales bacterium
GGTATGTGTCCTTTTTGAGAATAATTTTTGTCTGTTTTTTGCATGTGAACATGCAGAGATCCGGAGGGCTCAGAGCCCCTTTTTCTTCATTTATCAATTAATTATTGTGCAGCGGGATAGTGAGGAAGCATCTCTTTTTTATATACGTTTTATAATGATTAATATATAAAAGGTGCATTAAACTTTCAAGCCTATTTGGGCTTTTTTGTGATTTTTCTGTCATTATTGTCAAAGTGCTGCATTGTGCCTGGTATCCCGGGATATTGTTTTTTGCTGGAATTTACCGGCACCTCTATTAGACTTACACCATGGACCTTATTCCCGTAGACATCGAAGAGCTTTTTCAGTACCTGAAAAAGAACAATAAGCCGGTCATGGAAATTGAGCTGATTCGTCTCTTTACCGGGGATTGTCCCCGGCAGGGGGAGGAAGCGCTCTTCAGGGTTCACTTCTCGATTTACCATGCCCTCTACCGTCTCAAAAGCAGCGCCGGAAGAAAGGGCTATTACCTCCATCTTGACCCGATGAGGATTGCCCTGGTAATGGCACCTGACAGTCAGTGTGCTCACTATCTTCCTGAAAAAGGTGAATTTTGTAAAGAGTCGGCTGACAAGAACGGGTACTGTACCGCCCATGGTTTTTCCCACCACGATGAAAACTTCCCCTCATATGATCCCCTTCAGGAGTTCTATCTTAATCCGGATAATATATCCTTCGGAAACAGTCATATTTTAAAGCGTATTATGAAGGGTATTCTCATTTACAGCTTTAGAAAAGGCGAAATCGAAGAGGCCCTGGTGCTTTTTGACCTGGTTCACCCTGATAGAAAAAAAATACAGAAGCGGTACCGTGAGCTGGCGCGGAAGCATCATCCCGATGGGCCCGGGGGCAGCGCTTCTGAAATGAAAAAGCTGAATCACGCCTGCAATATATTGAGAGAAGTCTTTATCCTGTGATTATTTCGGGTAACGGGGAGGGGGAAGGTCGCCACGGGCACCTTCACTGGTGAAGAGTCTGATAAAAATCCGGTTTAAGAAGAAAACACTTGAATTTCTGAAATAACAAATCTAAATGATAAGTATGACCTCTTTCGAAACACACATAGTTCGTCTCTTCCCCTATGCTCTTATACCCCTGATGAGCGGTTTTTTTATTTTTCTTATAACGGTCAGTGCTTTTATAAGAAGCTACCGGAGTTATTTTGCCCGACTGACATTTCTTTTCTGTTTCTGCCTGGCCGTATGGTC
>CAZPEK010000027.1:1302-8686 GCA_964585555.1 uncultured Leptospirales bacterium
ATTTCCTGGCTGAGCCTTCCGGTGCTGTTCATGTTTGCGGTTTTGGTCCAGACGAATAGAAGTTACCTGCTGGTTATTCCTGTAATGCTTCTTTTTTCTTTTTTTGCTTTCTGGCTTATTGCTCTTGATCACTCAAAGCTTGTTCTCTATTACTTTGGTTACTATCCTGTTTTTGAACTTCCCTCAGGGATAGTTATCATGATCTTCTATTATATAACTGTTACAACCGGCCTTCTTATGCTCTGGGATCATTACCGGGAGGCCCGGACAAGTACAAGCCGCAACCAGGCCCGGCTTTTATGGCTCGGTACTACTATCGGGTTTCTTATCGCGGTACCTGAAAGCCTTCTGCTCATCTCATCACACAGGGTCGTCTCTGAAACCGAATTGACCCTTGAGAAAATATTAACAGTATTTATCACAACAACTGCTGTTTATATCGGTTACACCATCGCCATGCTTCTTTTACGGATAGTCCCCATGAAAGGCTTGAGCCGAAACCGCCGCCTTGCCATAGTGATCGGTTTTTTTATCACACCTCTCATAACACCGGGGCTGTTTGTTTTTTCTGCGTTAAACTATTCGATATATCCGATCTCAGGCATTGGAATGATGCTTGGAACTATCATAATTATATACGCATCGATGAAATACCGGCTTATGGACCTGACTGAAATATTCAGAAAATATCTCCTCTATTATTTCCTGGTTGCCTTCTGGATGATTGTTTATATTATTTTTATCAGCATGTTCATTGAAACCGCTGATATGGGCCTGATAATATTTGCGGGTGTTTTTCTTGTTCTCAGCTTTAATCCCCTCTACCAGGTGCTTCAGGGTCTTACCGACAGGGTGCTTTTTAAAGAACGCTATGATTACCAGAAGATTATTAGAAATATGAGCAGTAAACTGGTGACAGTGCTTGATTTTGAAAAACTTCTCGAGCTGATACGCGATTCTATTACCAGGGTGCTCCGGGTGTCAAATTTTACCCTTCTTCTTTACCAGCACGATGATGATAATTTTAAGTCGGTAATCAGAGACGGTGCCCGGAGTGGCGAAGAGCTTCTGTTTACAGCCTCTGATTCAGGAATCAAAATAATTCGTCTTGCAAACCGGCCTGTCTATCTTGAAGAGTTGACAGAGGGGGCCGATGATTATGGGGTAGATGAATATACTTCCCTTTTTGCAGAAACCGAATCAGTTCTTTTAATTCCCATGGTTTATAAAGGTATGCTTCGCGGGGTCATGTGTCTCGGGGATAAAGAATCCGGTGAGATATATACTGCCCGCGATGTTGAGCTCCTTGAGATTCTTGCCAACCAGGCGATTATTGCCATTGATAATGCCCGGCTCTATGAGCTTGCTATTACCGATGAGTTAACGAATCTCTATATCATACGTTTTTTTAATCAGCGTATTATTGATGAGATTACCAGTGCGATTCGTATGAAGCGGCATCTTTCCCTGCTGATGATTGATATAGACAATTTTAAGAAAGTCAATGATACCTACGGCCACCAGGCAGGGGATATTATTTTAAAGGAAGTTGCCGCCATCCTCGAAGTCGAAGTCCGTGCAATAGACCTGGTTGCCCGGTATGGCGGGGAAGAGTTTGCCATCATTTTACCTGAAACTGATAACAGCCTCGCGGTGAAGATAGGCGAAAGAATCCGAAAGACAATAGAATATCATCCCTTTAGCAGGGGAATGAAACAGACTGTTTCAATCGGCGCAGCCTCCATTGACGGTTCAAGACCCTCTGCTGCAGTTGAGCTCTCCCAGGGCCTGACTCCCGCAGAAAGAAAAAAGTTTTTCAGTGAACTGAAAGAGGCATTTATCTTTCACGCTGACAAGGCCCTTTACCGGGCAAAAGATGAAGGAAGAAACCGTATTGAGAATAACGGGGTACTTGAGATTTAACATTTTTTCTGCCCTCACCCCCGGCCCCTCTCCCATATCTGCAATACTGGTATTTGATAAACTTTTTCAGGGAGAGGGGAGAAAGAAGAGGGGGCCGGGGGGTGAGGGCGTTAAGTACCCGGGGGTTTAACCCCGGGCTATTAAAAGATCAACGAACTGTTGCACCCCCGTCAACACAGATGGTCTGGCCGGTGATATAAGAAGCTTCTTCGCTGGCAAGAAAAAGGGTTGGCGCCACAACATCTTCAGGTTCACCGATGCGCCCTGCGGGGATTCCCTTTATTACTTCATTGTGGATGTCATCATTTGACCAGAAGGGTTTACTGAAATCAGTTCTGATCATTGCCGGCGCTACCGCATTAACCTGGATGTTAAAAAAGGCCAGTTCTGAGGCCAGTACCTTTGTCATCATCTCGATTCCCGCCTTGGCAATGCCGTAGACTCCCATGCCGGCTGAGGCTTTTCTTCCCGCTATTGATGAAATGCTGATGATTTTTCCGGCTTTCTGCTCTTTCATGATGAGGGCCGCTTTCCGGGATACCATGAAGGTGCCGTTGAGGTTTGAGTCGATAATCTTCTGCCACATGGCTGGTTCTGTTTCCGCAACCGAAGGTGTAAAAAGATTCATGCCCACATTGTTGATAAGACCGTCGATTCGTGAAAATTTTGCTGTCATTTCATCAAAGAGCCGGTTTACTTCCTCTTCCTTTGCAATGTGGGCCTGTATGGTAAGAAGCCTGTCGCCGGCATTGAGCTCAGCAGCGGCATGGGCAAGATTTTCTTCTTTTCTGCCGCAGATGGCAACCCGTGCGTTTCCCCGCAGAAGGGCGCGGGCAATTTCAAGGCCGATGCCTCTACTTCCCCCGGTTACCAAAAAAACTTTTTCATTAAAATTGTAAGTACAGTTGTTCATTTTTTTCTCCCTGGTGTTTAATCATTCTTTTCAGGTCCCGGTCACAGCTCCCGCCCCCCGGCTCGATAAATTTCAGCTTATTCAGAAAACCTGTCCCTCGCCACCCCCGGCGGGGGTTACATACTTTTGGTGTTTTGTTATCCCCCAGACTTAAAGTCCCCCTCCGGGGGATTTAGGGTGTTATTTCTCTTTCAAAATCTCCATGAATGCATCGATTCTTGTCTCAATCTGGCTTTCGCTGAAGTTTCGCTCATCAACCATGTCAGCTTCAATAATCAGTGTGGGAATATCGAGCTCTTTCAGAACCATCTTCTGCAGGTCATACTGGCCCAGGGAATAGGGTTTGCAGCTTCGGTTGCTGTGCATCACGATACCGTCGACATCATATTTCTGAACCATTTCTTTAACCTTCTCAAACATCATGTCTATTGAAACATTGATATAGGCATGGGAATAGGCAAGGCCGATGGTGTTGAAAAAATCATCCTCATCAATCAGGTGGGCAACTCCGCTCCAGGCTGACGTATAGGTATCTGAAACAAGGGCTGCGTTGTGTGAAGCAAATTTGTCTGAGAGCCACTTGGTTCGGTACCAGACGGGCAGGTTGTCCCAGAGGAGCCGGTATTTTTCATTGGGAACCATGGAGATGCCGTCTTTGACCCGCTGAAGCATTTCTTCTTTCAGCTCTTCATAGTAATCTACCACGATCTGTGTCCCCCTGAGGGTAACGATAAGGGCCAGGTGAAAAAATGCGTCAAAGGCCGTCATGGGTGCCGGTTTGTTCATGGTGGTATCCAGTACATCCTGCCAGAGGCGCTGTGACTTGAGAGAGAGCTTTCCGACTTCCTTCATCTTTTCTTCATCAAACTTTTTTTTCGTTACCTCCTCAAGAAAGACAATGTAGTCATCGAGCTGTTTTCTCAGGTAGCGTTTTGCCTCATCAGAAAAATCTGTATGGATAAAAGGGGTATCATAGATGAAGAGGGGAACATTGAAATAGCGTGCCATAACCTCGTACCACTTCAGTACGGTACCGCAGATATTGTTGCAGCATACGAGAAAATCAGGTTCAGGCAGGCCGCCAATAGGCCCCCCGTTGGTTGCGGCGCAGGCAATGTCAGACCGCGCGTAGCTGCAGAGATCCCTCGGGTAGCCCATCTCTTCGGCCTTTTCGCACAGGTCAACGCCCATTTTTGTTGCCCCGATCATGGCGCCGTGATTTTCCGGGTACACGGGAATCACGTCAAAGGCAAGAAGGGGCTCAACCGGACCGCCGCTGGTAATCCAGGCAACCAGCTTCCCATTCTGTTTCGCCTGCTTTGCTTCAATGTAGTACTCCGTCATGATCTGCTTCATCCGCTTGACGGATTTTATTTTACGCTTCTCCTTCTCAGGATCTACGATTTTTTGTTCTTTTGACGCTGTTGTATCTGTCATGGTCTTCCTCCCTTACAGCATATCGATAAAGGTTTCGAATCGTGTTTTCAGCTGTCCCTCGGCAGGAAGCTGCTCTTCTATTTCAAGAAGCATACTGGGGATCTTCTCCCTATCAAGAAATTCTTTCATGTAGGGATAGTCGAATCCCTGGGGATCGCAGAATTTGAGAAATATGAAAATAACACCGGCGGCTTTATGCTCTTTTACTATTTCAATCAGAGAATCTCCCCGTGAGGTGTTGTTTCGGTGCTTGGCGGGGCAGAGGTCACGCTCAAGGTAACGGGCGCCGATCGCCTCAACAGGATCTCCCTCTGAGGAAATGGTTCCCTGGAAATAACGGGTTCCCGTACAGAGGTCATCCCAGACAACGGTTGCCCCCAGGCCATCAAGGAGGTTATAGATATCGGGACTGTTGCAGATGCCCCCGGTGAGTATAATGCGTTTGTTGCTGCTTTCTTTTTTGCTGTCAGCACCCTCGATGCTTTGTACGACTGCTTTAACTTCCTTTAAAAATTCTTCTTTATCCATCACCATTGAGGCCTTGACAACAGCGTTCATGTCATGGCCGGAAATGAGAGAAGGGTGTGCGCTTCTCAGGGTGTAGAGTTTTTTTAACTGCTCCCTGACATCGTTGTAAAGGAGTACTGTCTCTTTCAGTGCCTGGTCACTTATTTCTACTTCCAGTTTTTCAGAAAGCTCAGCACGGAACTTATGGAGTACATCAATGAAGTATTCCTGAGAGCTTTTAGTGTGGATCTGAACCGGAAGAATTACATCAAAGTGATTTTTGATGCCCCCGTTGAGGCGCCATATATCTGAAAGGCGCTGAATGGAGTCACAGGTATGGGGGAAAACAGTCCCGTCGAGAAACTCAAGATTTCCCCTGAGCACATCCTCGAGGCCCCCCCGAACCAGTGAACAGGCATAGGCCTGGAGATGGCTGTCGGCCATGGAAATATCATCTGTCGTGCCGAAGAGCCTGAAGGGAAGGGCCCCGGCGGCGGAAACAAATTCTTCAGGTGTATAGGTGCAGAAATGCCCCACAACCTTTTTGCCGGTCCGTTTTTTCCAGTCCCGCGCATAGCTGTGGGGATCGCCGGCTACTTTATGAAATGTACTGTATATACTCATGTTAAAAAAGCCTCCAGTTTTTTACTAATCTCCGGTGTATTCACCGGCGGCCCTGAGCCGTTCAATTTCTTCCTCTTCAAGCTGCTTAAAGGCAACCTTGCCGACCAGGGTTTTCGGAAGTTCATCGGTAAAGGCAACTTCCCGGGGACAGCTCCATTTTATCAGGTGCTTGCGGCAATGGTCTATTATCTCCCGGGCCTTTTCGTCGCTTTCCAGTGATTTGTCTTTCAGTACTACAAAGGCTTTGACCCTTTGCACCTGTTCAACGTCCGGTACACCGATGATACAGGCTTCATCAATATCTGGATGCTGATAAAGAATTTCCTCGACCTGTGCCGGGTAGACATTCATGCCGGAAGTTTTTATCATTCTTTTTTGCCGCAGCTTAAAGTAGAAAAAGCCGTCGGCATCCATGACGCCGATATCACCGGTATGAAGCCACACTTTGCCGTCATCATGTTTCTTGAGTACCGCAGCTGTTTCTTCCGGCTGGTTGAGGTATCCCAGCATGACTGCCGGCCCGTTTATGCAGATTTCCCCTTCCTCTTCAAGGGGAACATTCTCAGTGGTACCGGTCTTTACTATTTTCATGTCCATGTCGGGGAAGGGAATGCCTATACTTCCTTCACGATACTCATCCATGGGCGTTGCCATAATTGCGGTAACCGCCTCAGTCAACCCGTAGCCTTCGAGAAGTTTTACTTTCCCCCCCTGGCGGTCTACAATTGCCTCAAAGCGTTCTTTGACAACCCGGGGAAGGGTGTCTGCTCCGCTGAAGGAGGCTTTGAGGCATGAAAGATCCGTTTTGTTGAAGAGGGGATTCTTGTTCAGGGACTCAAAAAGTGTGGGAACCCCGATCACAAAGGTGGGGCGTTTTTTCTTGATAAGCTTTGCCACATCCTCAGGGGTAAAGGTGGGCACGAGGATTGACTTTCCGCCTCCCATGAATGCCGCGTTGACACAGACCCCGAGTCCGAAACCGTGAAAAATCGGGAGGATTGCCAGGATAGCGTCAGAATCATCCATCTTTCCCCAGGCGGCACACATCATGCCTTCTGAGATAAAGTTATAGTTCGAGAGCATGATTCCCTTCGGTTTTCCCGTTGTACCGCCGCTGTAGAGGATAACCGCCATGTCATCAGGTTTCATTCCTGAGTCAGGGGCCTTTGGGTGAGAGGCAGCTACTATATCCTTCCACCATACTACATTCGGGTCTGCCGGCACCTTTGGTATCTTTCTTCCTTTTAAGAGATTAAAGGCGATGCCCTTAATGGCGGGAAGATAATCGGGTATGCAGGTCAGTATTATTTTTTCAAGACCCGTTTTTGAAGGCATATCCTTAAATTTCCCGTAAAAGGCATCGATGGTAAGGGCAAAACGGCTTTCGCTCACCTTTATGTAGAATTCTATCTCCTCTTCAGTTGAAAGGGGATGTATCATGCTGGCAACAGCACCGAGGCGGTTGGCGGCATAAAAGCATATCACCCCCTGGGGTGTTGTGGGCATCGAGATGGTAATCCGGTCGCCTTTTTTCAGGCCGAGATCCGCAAGCGCGTCGGCAACCTGTTCAATTTCTTGAAGGAAGTTTTTATACGTTGATGTGTATCCCATAAAGTCATAGGCAATTGCTTCGGGAACCCTCTCTGCAGAGAGCTTTACCGCCTCGTACATGGTACAGCGAGGATAGTCGATAGTGTGAGGAATATCTCCATAAAAATTAAGCCATGGTTTTTGTACATGCATGCTTAAACCCCCTGATGTTTGTTATTTCAGTTAATGCGTCTATTTACTGTCGTAATAAAAAAAAGTTGACATGTGCGTAATAGTCGAACAACATGCTACATATGTAGTCTATTGTTTCTAAAATGTCAATAGATTAATGGGGAAGTTTGAAGAATTTTAGACCGGCTGGAAGGCATGTGTTTTATTTGAAGTGACGATGAATTATGAAGGCGCGTGTTTTATTTTTAAATTTGAAGG
>CAZPEK010000027.1:8696-9031 GCA_964585555.1 uncultured Leptospirales bacterium
TCAATAGATTAATGGGGAAGTTTGAAGAATTTTAGACCGGCTGGAAGGCATGTGATTTATTTTTAAATTTGAAGGCGCGAAACCGTTTTCGCGCCTTCGGATGGCTGCGCGCCTTAAGATGTTTTCGCATTTTTAAAAGAAATTTGTATCAATTAAAAATTAACGGTATTTTCTAAATCAATCAAATAAATGTGAGCAAAATATGGAAAAAGAAGCATCATCAGGCAAAAGGCGAATACAATCTGTTAGACGGGCAGGAGACATTCTCTCTCTTTTTATACATGAAAAGAAGCCCCTCGGGATAACCGAATTTTCAAAGCATCTCGGGCTGCCGA
>CAZPEK010000027.1:9063-12121 GCA_964585555.1 uncultured Leptospirales bacterium
GGATTATCTTGAAAGAGACCCCATTACATCAAAGTACCGCCTCGGACCCATGCTTTTTCAGCTCGGCATGAAGTACGCGACAAATATGGATCTTGTCAATATTGCCCGGGTCTGGATGGAGCGTCTCTGCTTTCAGTTTAATGAGCCGGTAAATCTCGGGATGCTGGTAGGCAATCATATAGTCGTGTTACTGAGGATTGAACCGGAGAACAAGTTTATGGCGATGCCCCAGGCCGGATCAGTCATTCCCGCCCATACAACGGCAATCGGCAAGTTGATTTATGCCAGCCTTGCAGAGAAACAGAGAGACGAACTGCTCAAGGACTACTCCTTTACGCCAATGACAGCCAATTCTATTACCATGCGTGAAGATTTTCTCGATGAACTGGCGGTGGTAAAGGAAAAGGGAATCAGTTTTGATAAGGAAGAAAATGTCGTGGGGCTTGCGGGTATCGGCGCACCGATTTTTAATTACGACGGGCAGGTCTTTGCGGCAATCGCCATTACCGGTAATGCTGAAAATATAAAATCACGGCAGGAAGAAATGATAAACGGGCTTCTCTATACCAGCCAGATGATTTCTGATCAGCTTGGATATGTGCCGCAGGTGTGAAGAAAATTACCGTTAATTAAATATCAGTGCCGAATATGCAATAATGCTCAGCAGGCTTTTATGGAGTCGAATATCGAGAGGCATAAATTTATATACATCGGTAATATTTGCATAGTGAAAGCGATGTGAACACCGGTCATTTAAAATATTTTTAATTTTTTTTTGACTATTGCTGTTGACATCAGTATTTTGATTGATACAGTACTATACCATGTTTGGCGAAAAAATAAATAATACCCGGATTTTCCCCGTCACCATAAAGATAGTAATTACCTTTACTCTCTTTATGCTCATATCTAATTTTACCACAAATTATATCAATCTTGTCTACAATAGAAGTCAGCACTTTAAACTTCTCAATGAGCTTCTTACCAAAGATTTAAAGAATATCTATCAATACTGCAATAACCAGTATGAAATCTATAAGTTTGACTCCAACCTTGAAGGTTCTATTGAAAGCATCGAAAAACGGGGAGTACATTCCCTGAAAAGTGAAAAGGGCGTCATTATCGGTGTTCAGCGAAATGGTAATGTACTTTTTCAATCTTCAAAAATCCCTAAAAATGAAGTTTTTCCTGATACCTTCTCCCTGGAAAAGTGGATCTCTAATCTCGCGAAAAACGTTGATGAGGGACAGGCTGATTTTACCTTTAATAATGAAACGTATTTCGGCATGTATAAGTACAATGAGAAGTGGGACGCCTTCGTTATAAGGGCCGAAGAACTCAACGAATTCAGGGGACCATCACGTACAATTTTCTGGCGGGTTGGAATTCTTATCTGTGCCATTACACTTCTCGCCGCCTTTGTGGGCAACCGAAGCCTCAGGTTTATCCTGCGATACATCAATACCATGTCTACGGCCATTCGCCACATGATTAAGAACCAGCAGCTTAGTATAATTCCCCTTGAGGGTGCTTCAAATGATGATATTACCTATCTTGGTACCGCATTTAACTCTCTCTCCAATACGGTAGGGAATCTGGTCTCTATTTTTCAGAAATTTGCCAGTAAAGATGTTGTACAGAAGGCTTATCAAGACCTCGAAGTAAAACTTGAAGGAGAGAAAAGAGAACTGGCTATCATGTTCTCTGACATCAAGAGTTTTACCTTTATTACCGAGACTCTCGGTACGGATATAATTAAACTGTTGAACATGCACTACGATCGCGCTATTCGTGAAGTTGTAAAACTGGATGGTGTCATCGGTTCTATTATAGGTGACGCCATACTTGCAGTCTTCGGAACCCTGGAAGACGCGACAGGAAACAAGTCGTACAATGCTGTTATCGCGGGATATGAACTGCATAAAGCGACCAGAATTCTCCGCAGCAGAATGAAAGATATCAAAGATAAAATGCAGAACCAGAAGGGTGGCCTGACAAAAGCTGAGGCCAGGGTCTATAAAGCGGTGCTTCTCGAAATAGGTGTTGGTATTGACGGCGGTGAAGTCTTTTATGGAACCCTCGGTTCATACGTGCAGATGACCAGTACGGTTATTGGTGATAATGTAAATGCCGCCTCACGCCTTGAGGGCCTGACCAGGGTATACAAGACGCCGGTCATCTGTTCAGAATATATTAAAAAAGATATAGAGGATAATGTCGAAGATCATGGTATTACCTTCCTTGAACTCGATACTGTTATGGTAAAGGGAAAAACAAAGGGAGTCAAGATCTACTGGCCTCTTCTTAAAGACAGTGTTGATGAACGAATGGTAAAGCAGGTTGCCTGCTATGAGGCGGGATTGAAGCTTTTTTACAGCGGAGACTGGAAACTGGCTCATGAAAGTTTTAAGAACTGTAAGCTTCCCCCCGCTGAAGAGCTGAGGTCACGAACTATGGAGAAAGCTCCGAAAGACTGGAAGGGCATATGGGAAATGACGACAAAATAAATAAACTGCCGGCTGCTCCCGGTTCAAGTTTTCTTCCTGATGAAATACGGGACGTTGACGGAAAAATAGAAGTATATTCTCTTGAAGATGAATTTGCCAAAACTAAAAAGAATAAAAGCTACCGGCTTTATATTACGATTTTTATTTTTACTGCGATAATTGGTTTTCTCACCTACGCCTTCACCGGCTATCTTATTCAAAAAGATAAAGATGTTCCCATTGATATAAAAGAATTTGAAGACCTTCGTTTGAAAGAAGTTCTTCAATCAGCTAATATCAGCGAAGCCCGTATCGAAATGGTCAGCATGCGTATTCAGGCCATCCGCATCGAGATGCTCAATGATATTCTTGATATCCGTAAAAAAAGCCTCAGCGAAGAACTCGATGTAATCGCCATGGACATCCCCCAGGCAGAAAAGGAAGTTAAGCTCAAGGTTATCCGGGAAAAAGAAGCCCGGAACCTCAGGTGGGGGCGGGCCCGCTATAATGGGAAAATTCTTCGGGAAAAGAGAAAGCTCTCCATCAGGGAGATCGTTGCGGCGACCTGGGGG
>CAZPEK010000027.1:12131-16781 GCA_964585555.1 uncultured Leptospirales bacterium
AAAAAGCAAAAAGACGAGGGACTCATTACCAATGAAGACCGGCTCAATAATATCAAAATGGGAAAATTGAAAGATTCACGGACAAGCGGTATGAAGGCTGTCAGGAATTACTATGAGAGCTATATGCGTTACCTGACACTTCGCTATAATCCGATATTCCGTTCTCCCCGCCTGAAGGCAATCGTGGCACAGGAGGGAAGCGAGAAAACCGACCCGATTCCGAACATGGGTGCCTATCGGGCACTGCTGAAAGAAAAATCAGGTTTCAGCGAAAGCCGTTTTAATGCATTGCGAAAAAATATCGAAGATGATCTTCTGCTGGTTGACCGCCTTCGGAGTATCCCCAATATCAATTCTGTTGCCCCGTCAATTCGGGCAATTGATGCATTAACAAAAAATATCGTAAAAGAATATGAAATATTGTGGGGAAGTTTAAGCAGGTCCCTTGAAGGGTACCAGTATGCGGTGCAGCATTACCTGAAAGCTTCTAAGGTGGCCCAGGGGGTTATTCTCGATGGAAGAAATCTTGAATCAATAATCATTGAGATAGAGGCGGGACAAACCGTCAGGCCCGGGGATGCGGCCACCGTCGTAAGGGGACAGGGAAAAAAACAGGCCTATGTTGGTACTCTCGAATTTTTCTATAAAGACGGGTTGCTTTTCGGTAAAATGGAAGGCCCGAAATTGAAACCGGAACCCTTTGATATGCTTGTTTTTGTAAACCAAAAACAATAAATATCCTTTTTCTTTGATATTGAAAGAAATTAATCAAGAAAATAATTAAAGTTTTTGTTTTCCTTCTCGCTGATGATCTCACAGATTTCTGCAGCCGTATCAGAGGCAAATACCCGCTTGAGTGTTGAATTATCTGAAAGTATTTTTGATATCTCGCTGAGTACCGAGAGGTGCATGTCAGCCTTATGGTGCGCCGGCGTTATAATCAGGATTATCAGGTGAACCGGTTCGCCGTCTATCGAATCAAAGTCAATTCCTTCCTTTGAAAGACCGAGTACCCCCATTATTACCGGGCCCTCTTCTACAACCCCGTGGGGTATGGCAACTCCGTGACCGATACCTGTAGAACCTTCCTCTTCCCGTTCGAGAACTGATTTAAGGATTATTTTCTCCAGCTCCCGGTTTCCTCCATGGGACTTGATGAAAAAGTCTATGACCTCCCTGATTGCCTCGTCCTTGGTTTGTGCCTTCAGGCTCGGTTTTATGTAATCTTCCAGCAGAAATTCTATTAGTTTCGGCCTGTCCTGTCCCGCGTCACCACTCTTGATGAGCCCTGTCCTGGCAAGGGGAGGGCCGATGATTTCATTGAGTGCTACAACCGCCAGTACCAGGGTGGTAATAAAGTCGATTTCTCCCTCGAGAGACTTGATCCCTCCCGCAAGAATAACAAGACCGATGGCGACACCCGCCTGGGGCAGGAGGGTGAAGCCGATATTCTGATACACTCTTTTCGGGGCCCGGGCAAAATAGGCTCCAAGGGTCCCTCCTGCGAATTTACCGATGCCCCGGGCGAAGAAATAGATGAAACCGACAAAACCTGCAGCCCCGAGGTTGCTGATATCAATATGGGCTCCCGCCAGGGCAAAAAAGATAATCATGATAAGATATTCAATTTCTTCAAAAATTGAGAGTATGTCACCCTTGTAGAGAGAGGTGTTAGTGATAACAATACCGATTACCATGCAGGGGAGCATGGAATTAATATGCAAAAGCTGGGAGAGGCCGGTTGCCGCGAGAACGGTGAGAAATACGAGGGTAAGAACCTGGCCCCCTGATTCAATATTTTTCTCTGAAAAGAATTTAAGCAGGTAACCCCCGACAACACCGATTACTACTGCTATACCGATTTCCTTGCCGAAGAGAGCGAGAAGACCTAAGAACGAAGCTGTACCGGAACCATTGAGGCTGATAACATCGGCGACAATACCAAAAACAAGGATACAGATAACATTGTTGATGGCCACAACCGGCATCAGTGTGTTGACAACAAGTCCCTTGGCCCGGGATTCTTTTACTATCGCGGCCGATGCAGCAGGCGCAGTTGAAATAGCGATGGAGGCGATCAAAAAAGCAAGAAGCTGATCTTTGTCCGTCAGCATTCGAAGGGAAAAATAGACAAGGGTAAAGGAGAGTACCGTCTCTCCCAGGAGTACACTAATAACTCGTTTCCCTGAATTTTTAAGCTTATAGAAATTAAGGTGGGCCCCGATTGTTATAGACATGAGACCGAGGGCCACAAGGTTTATATTCTGAAGGCTTTCAAAATTTCGTGGGGATATCAGGTGGAGTACCGGGTTACCGATAACAATACCGGCAACAATATAGCCGGTAATCTGGGGGAGCCTGAGAAAGACTGATATTTTAGAAAAGACAAGCCCCAGGATTATTAAAAGGGCAAGGATAAGTATCTCATTGCCGGGGGTTATTAGCTTGTTAAATAATTCGTTCATTTATATCAATGGAAACATGTTTCTTATTGTTTGTCAAATTATATCACAGGGTTCCCGGTATACAAGATTAATAATATTAATGTAACATGGCCGCTTTTTAGCGGCCATGTATAAAAAGTAATTTTTGTACTGCTTTTTTTGTGCCAGATTATTTTTTGCTGACCCGGGGAATGACCACAATGTCTACCCGTCTGTTGAGAGCCTTATTAATACCTGTAGTGTTCGGAACAATAGGATTGAATTCTCCATAGCCGGCGGCGGAAAACCGTGATTTGTCGAGATTTTTGTTTCGAAGTACAAATCTCAGTACTGCCAGTGCCCGTTCTGTTGAAAGTTCCCAGTTATCCTGAAAACGCTTTCCACCGATGATTTTGTCGGTATCCGTGTGTCCTTCAATGACAATCTGGTTCTCAGGATAGTCGTTCAGTATCCGGGCAATTTTTTTGAGTGCGGGACGTACGTCCTTTTTTAATTTCGCTGAACCTGAATCAAAGGATATACGGTTATCTATGTTAATAATCAGTTTGTTGTGAAATTTTTTCAGCCTGATTTCACCATTTTTAATTTCCTTCTGGAGCTGTTTTTCGAGTTCACGCTCCTGGGAGACAAGGCGCTCAAGTTCTTCTTTCTGCTTTGTCGTCAGTTTTTTCAGGGAAGAAAGCTCGTCATTTAAACGGTCAATGACCCCCTGCAGCTTTGTGATTTCAACGGCATGATTTTTTCTCAGGTCGGCAATTTCACGGAGATATCTTTCCCGTTCGCTTCTGAGCTGAGCCAGTTTATGATTTACTTCTTTTTCATAACGCTTTTCCATTGCCTTCAGCCGTGTAAGAAGATCCTGTTCTTTCTGGCTGCTGTTTTGTTTGAGAATGGCAATGGTCTTTTCAAGTTGGGCAATTCGCGCAGCCGCGAGTTGTTTTTCATCACTCTGCTGGTCTTTCGATGCCTGGAGCTGTTTTTTCAATGAAGCAACATTATTTTCAAGGTCTCTGATATTGCTGGTAAGGTTTGCCCTTTCATTACGGAATTGTTTTTTCAGGGCCGCCAGCTGGTTTTCAGTTTTTGCTTTATCCTTGTAGCAGTACTTCAGTTTCAGTCCTGTGGCAACCTTTGCGTTTCGGCATTTTTCAAGATCCGAAGGGCCGAAGAGTCCCGCTGAGGCCGGGGCCGCGGAATAAATCAGTACCGCAGCAGCCGTAAGGATCATCGATGCATTGATGTATTTTTTCATATTATTCTCCCGGGAAATCGTGAAATGTCCGTTTTCCTTCCGGTGTTATTTGTTATTTTCAATTTTTTTAAGCTCGTTGTCTGAATCTCTCAGGGATTTTTGAGCCCGGTCGAGAGATCCCTTCTGGGAGTTTTTGTGGGTATTGCTCTAAGCTATTGCTTGGAATTATCTTATTTGTATTTCATCGGCGCCATTCAGCATTTTTTCCTGGTTGGCACGGGCAATTTTTGCCTTTAACAACAGTTGTTCTGCCACCTTGACGGCCAGTTCAGATTCTTTGACATCAACCTGTTTTTCCAGGTTGTCTTCCTTTGCCTTAAGGTATTTTATTCTTTTGTCCTTTTCGGCCTGGGCTTTTTTAGATGCAATGATTTTCTGTTTTGTTGTTTCAATCCCTGCCGTATCTTTTTTCAGGATATTGAGTTTTTGTTTTTCGTTCAGCAGTTCTTCATCAGCCTCATCGCGGTTTTTTTCCTTTTTAGCAATGGCTATGTCGAAGGCGATTATTTTAACTTCCTTTTCAATTTTAGCCTTTTCATCGGTTATCTTAATGATTGATTTTTCAATGTCTACAAGTTTGCTGCTGTCTGCATCAGACTTCTCATTAAGGTAGACTTCATTTATTTTTGGAGGAAGGGTTGAAAAACAACCGGTGAAAAGAAATAGAATAGCAATAGCGAGTGAATATTTTTTCATTGTGATACTCTCCTTATGATCCCTGGCGGTATTATAACCGCCATTAGCTTTTTAAGATACTATATGAAACATTCTGTTATCTTTTGTAACAATAAAAAGAATAATCTGCAAGCAGTTGTTAAAAAAAATTGAATTAAGTGAAGTTTTTTTGTAGATTTCACCGGTGAGAAAAAGCCGGTCTAAGCGGGCTTAATTGACTGGAGAAGGGGCTGTCCCAAAATGGTAGCCCCCGGCCGATGGATAATTAATCTGTTCGAA
>CAZPEK010000028.1:0-323 GCA_964585555.1 uncultured Leptospirales bacterium
GCAACAGCAGTAATGCATACAGTAAATTTTGTATTTTAAAAGGCAATGTAGTTCTTATGAGTGATACATTAAAATCAGCAGCAAATTCCCTGGCAGAACAAACCCGCAAGCTGGATATTGCCAGCTACTATACCCATGGAGATATGGAAAAGGCAAAGCAGATGGTTGCCGGGGCGTATTTCGATCTGCAGGTCTTAAAAATCCGCTTCTCTTCTTCATCTGTCTATGGTGCGGCTCTTGTTTTTTTTAATACAGTCTATGTGAAATTTAATCATCTTTATATAATTGTTACCCCCTCCTTTGTTGTAGATGATCTGAAGACC
>CAZPEK010000028.1:333-763 GCA_964585555.1 uncultured Leptospirales bacterium
GAAAGAATTCGAGAAAGAAATTGAGGCCCTTTACAGCAAAAATGAACATGATGCTGTGCTTTGCAACCATGCCCGGGAAGAGCTTATTGCAGGGGCCACCATGGAATTCGGCAGTGAGTTGAAACGGCTTCTTGAACAGGATGATGCAATCGGTATAAATCATAAATTTAAAAAATTTCTTGGTGACCGTCTCGGCTTGCAGCAAATAAAAATATCTGCTGATTATGAACCGGCTTCTTCTCTGCAGATGGAAGTCAATTCTCTTAGTTCGATAAAAATTAAAGCCGATGCTATTCAGGATGCGGCAGATGCTGAGAAGAAAAGAGCCACGGCTATTGACAATATTAAGGCCGATAAGGATGATCCCCTGGCTGACCGGGAAGTAAAACTGATGCTCAATGGAAGGTTGATTCTCTCTCCAATATAAGGA
>CAZPEK010000028.1:773-8359 GCA_964585555.1 uncultured Leptospirales bacterium
CTTGAAAAGGGCCCCAAGGCTGTATCTGTTGCAAAGGCCTTTAAGGCTTACAATGAAGAGACCGGTGAAATCGGCGCCATCCAGGGCAGGATTATTTCAATCAAGCACACTATCAAAGATGGTCACCGGATTTTTGCCGTTATTGCCAAGGGCATTTATGTCAAGATTCTCGAAGAGGAAGATAACATCAAGGTGGCGATTGCAGAAGCTCCCGGCAGCGTGAAAAAAGATGATGAAGATGGAGTGAAGAAAGTGAGTCTTCCCCTTTTGGTTGGACTGATTCTTGCCTTTATCGGTATTGTTGCTACTATTATTGTTCTGGTGATTTAGTATCTTACAGGCACCTCTGTGCATTTTCTTTTTCATGTATGGCAAAGGGGAAAAAGAGGTTTCTACCTGCCCTCACCGGGGAGCTTGAAATGTAGTTTCTGGAAATCCCCTTATGAAAGTACCGGGCGGATAGGAAGCCCCCGGCGCGCCAGGTCTTCCTTTACTTCCTTTATCGAAATCTCCCTGAAATGAAAGATTGATGCCGCAAGTACCGCATCGGCCTTACCCTCGGTCAGTCCGTCGTACATGTGATCAATGGTGCCCACGCCCCCGGAAGCGATTACCGGAATATCAATCGCTTCTGAAATTGTGCGGGTGAGGGGAAGATCATAACCGATCCTGGTTCCATCCCGATCCATGCTGGTGAGGAGAATTTCACCCGCCCCGAGTTCACGGGCCCGGCTGGCCCACTCGACCGCGTCGAGTTCTGTGGGGGTGCGTCCCCCGTGAAGATAGACAGTCCAGCTTCCCGCGTCATTGGCCTTGGCGTCGATGGCAACCAGAATGCACTGGGATCCGAAGCGTTTTGCCGCTTCTTCTATCATCCGGGGGTTTTCAACGGCAGCGGTATTTATCGATACCTTGTCGGCGCCCTTTTCAAGTATCATGCGTACATCATCAACGGTACGGATGCCGCCGCCGACAGTAAAGGGAATGTGGACGGTTTCAGCTACATGCTGCACCATTTCAAGAATGATGTTGCGCCGGTCAGAAGAGGCGGTGATGTCAAGAAAGACCAGCTCATCGGCCCCTTCCTGATCGTAAAAATATCCGTTTTCCACCGGGTCGCCCGCATCTATCAGGTCGACGAAATTGACTCCCTTGACCACGCGGCCGTTGTTAACATCAAGACATGGTATGATTCGTTTTGCCAGCATTCCCTCTGCTCCTTTCAAGCTGAATGTATGGGTACACAGGTTTGTAGTTCATGATATTTTGCAATGTTTTTTTAGTATGGGGGGGGGAAGTTAAGGCCCTGCTGGAACCAGAAAGGTGCTGTCTCGTAGAATTGCAATGATCGCTTATAAAACAGTCATTATGAGTTATTGTCAAGTTTAGTTAATCACTGAATTTCTTCTTGACGTGGAGCATATATTCGGTATGTTTATAGCATACTTTTTATTGGAGAATGGCATATATGCGAACAACAATAAACCTGCCGGATAAACTTGTCGATGAGGCAATGAAGGTTAGTGAGTGTACTTCAAAAACCGAACTGTTTAAAATGGCCCTTGAGAATGTTATTCAACGCAATAAAGTGGCGCAGATACGTAAATTTAAAGGGAAAGTAAATCTCAACATGGATCTGGATACGTTGCGTGACCGTAAATGAATGTGCTTGTCGACAGTTCTGTCTGGATAGATTATTTTAGGGGCGCTTTGCAGTCTGAAGCCCTTGATGAACTCCTTGATAATAATGCTGTCTGTACATGCGGCCTTATCCTGGCTGAAATCATACCATTTCTTGTTATAAAAAAAGAGAAGGAACTTATCGGCCTGTTGAATAGTGTGCAGCGTGTTGAAAGTGCTGTTGACTGGAACAGGATTGCCGGCTACCAGACGACTTGTTTGAAAAATGGAATCAATGGAGTAGGTATCCCTGACCTGATAATTCTTCAAACTTCAATTGATTGTGGAGTCAGGCTTTTTTCTCTCGATAAGCACTTCAGTCTCATAAAGAAACGCATTCCCTTTGAGTTATTTCTGTCGTGAAGGGGAAAATAACTGATGATACTTTATTGTGCATATTGTCAGGCTGCAGCATACGTTAAATATTAAGACAACTTCCCCTCCCCAAAAACAAAAAAAACTTGCCATAAAAACCGTCTGACAGGTAAGTATACCTATAAACATAACAGTGTAATTCTTAAAGTGTGGAGGAACACCATGGCTCAATACATCAGAGAATCAGAACGGGACTGGGACGTCGAACTGGCGGCCTACCTTGAAGAAAACAAAACCCTTGCCCAGCTGATGCTGAAAAACGCGGAAAAGTACGGCGAACGTGAGGCCTTGGCCTCCCAGGTGAATGGAAAGTGGGAGTCGATAACCTGGAGAAAGCTCGGGGAAGATGTCAAGGCCCTTGCACGTGCCCTCCTGGAAATGGATATACTGCAGCCGGGAGATATGGCTTCTATCTTTTCACAGAACCGGACTGAATGGGCAATAGCTGACCTGGGTATACTTGCCGTGCGGGGCGTATCAGTGCCGATTTACGCCACAAACTCAGAAGATGAAACCGAATACATTATAAATGATGCGGAAGTATCAATTGTTTTTACCGGCGACCAGGGTCAGTATGACCATGCAAAAAAGATTCTCGGGCGAAACAAGTACTTGAAAAAGATTGTCGCCTTTGACCGTGAAACAAAAATTGAAGGCGATGCGTCTATCTATTTTGATGATCTTTTGAAGATTGGATACAAGTCTTCAAAAGAAGAGGAACTCCAGGAGCGTCTCAACGGGGTTGATCCCGAGGATACCCTGACGCTGATATATACTTCCGGAACCACGGGGGCGCCCAAGGGGGCCATTCATACCCACCGTAGTTTTTTAAATGGTATTTATCCTACCGGCCAGCGGTACGTTAATGATTTAGATGAAAGTACCGTATCCCTGGCGATACTTCCTCTCAGTCATGTCTTTGAACGGATGTGGTCATACGGCTGCATGTCCCAGGGGGTGAAAATTGTCTACTGTCCCGACCCGAAACAGTTTATTGACGTAATGGCTGAAATTAAGCCCCAGTGCATGACCAGTGTACCAAGAATCTGGGAAAAGGTTTACGGTACCATCCATGATGGATTAAAGACCGCTTCACCGGTAAAGAGAAATCTTTTTAACTGGGCCGTTTCAGTGGGCCTGAAGGTCTATCGGAATAAACTGGCAGGTGAAAGATCCGGGCTGATGCTGAAGATAAAACATAAAGTTGCCGACATGCTTATCTTAAAAAAGGTGCGGGCAAAACTGGGAACCGAGCGCTGCCTGATCTATCATGTCGGGGGTGCTGCCTTTGCAACAGAAATTAATGAATTTTTTCAGGCCTTCGGTATTAACCTTATCCAGGGATACGGCCTGACAGAATTTTTTCCCGTCGGTGTCGGTTACGGAGATTACGGTATTCCCGGGGCATGCGGGCCGAAGATTCCCATGTGCGAGATGCGTATTGCCGACGACGGGGAGATACAGCTTCATGGCGGCATGTGCATGAAGGGGTAGTACAAAAAGGACGAAGCCACGCGGGAATGTTTTACCGATGACGGGTGGTTCAAGACCCAGGATGTGGGAGAACTCATTGAACGCAATAATGACGGTGAGCGTCATGTTTATGTGAAAATCACTGACCGGATCAAAGACCTGATCATTACCGCTGGCGGGAAAAATATTTCTCCCCAGCAGATTGAGATGCTCCTGGGAGATGAGCTCCTGGTTGAGCAGTTCGTCGCGATTGGAGAAGGAAGAAAGTTTATCTCTGCCCTGGTGGTGCCGAATTTTGATATTCTTGAACAGTATTGTAAAAATGAGAAGATTGAATTTTCTTCTCATGAAGAACTGCTTAAAAAACCTGAGATAATTGAGCTCTATGAAAAGAGGATTGCCGAACGAACCAGTTCTCTCGGCCGGGTTGAACAGATAAAGAAATTTTCTTTTATCATGGAAGAACTGACCCAGGAAGGGGGAGAACTTACTCCCACCATGAAGCTGAAGCGGAAGGTGATTGCTGAAAAGTACAGCGATCAGATAGACGAGATGTATCGGTAAAAGTTGAAAGTGACAAGTTGCAAGTGGCAAGGATCCATCCCCCCGTAGGGGGGGTCTTGCTGTCTGCAGACGGTAGTAAGCCAAAGGTGTTAAACCCCTTCCGGGGGTGGCGAGGTTTCTGCTCCTGAGATGCAATGAGTCTCCATGAGCCGGGGGCAGGCCGGCACCAAGACCTTAAAGGCGACGATACCATTCGTCGCTTTTAAGGTTATTTATTAAAGAAGAAGTACATAATCGTCACCCCTTCGAGCCGGGCTCCTCGACTACGCCCGGCAACCGGTCAGGCATCTGTCTGAAAGCCAGAGGAGTTGAGCTCTTTGCGGGGGGCGGGGCGGGGACCGGATACTTTTTAATAGAAAAGATATTGACAGAAGGAAGTCAGGGAGAGGAAAATCTGTACCTATGAAAAACATCAAAGCCTTTACAGATTTTTCACAAGAATACATCCCTCAAATTGATTCCCTCATCAATGACTATTATCAGGGGAAGACACAATCGGTTTCCCATGGCTTTATGGCTGATATGTACCGTGATCTCCTTGAGTATCTCGGCCGTGACGGTAAGCGGATTCGTCCTCTTCTGCTTTTAGCCTCGTACCTCGGCTACGCAAAGGGTAAGAAGAATACCGGCGAGATGATGAACCTTGCCTCCTCCCTTGAGTTGATGCATGCCATGCTCCTTGTGCAGGATGATATTATTGATAAGGCGCCGGTTCGCCGCGGCGGGGCAGCCCTTCACCTTGAGGCTGAAAAGTATGCCTCCTTTACCGGGGTATCCACGGTGGGCCATGATGTTGCCCTGGTTCTCGGAGATATACTCTTTGCTAATGCCCTCGAACTGGTAAGCCGGGCGGATATCTGCAACCGGGCCAGAAACCGCTTTCTCGGAATTTTTTCTTCCACCTATGAGATGACCGCCTGGGGCCAGATTATGGATTCTCTTCATTCGATGCCGAAGAAGCTGAAGGTTTCTGATAATATTCCCCTGGCAATCAGCACTCTGAAAACCGCCCATTATACCATTTACTATCCAATTCTCATGGGTCATGTTCTCGCGGGTCCCGGGAAAGAAGAAGAAATGGAAACCATCAGGGACTTCGCGATTCCCCTGGGGCTCGCCTTTCAGATACGCGATGATATTCTCGGGTCATTCGGAATCGAAGAAGATACGGGAAAACCCGCAGAGGCCGATTTGCGTGAGGGGAAGCTGACTCTCCTGGTTCAGGAAACCATTGAAAACCTGAAAAAAAGTGAACGCACCGCCTTCATGGATCTTCTCATGAAGGAAAAAAAGACGAAGAAAGATGTCTCTTTGTTGAAAAAAACAATTCGCGAGAGTGATGCCCTTGACCGGACGGTAAGTACCCTGAACAATTATAGTGCCGATTCACGGGAATGTCTCAATGAACTGAAGGTTGCCCCAAAAATAAAAGATGTTTTTTTTGACCTTATTGTCAGCATCGAAACATTTGAAATATCAGAGACGTGATATAATTTTTTTCGTCTCTTCGGTTATCGCCGCCGTCCAGGCATCGGTCTCTGTAATTGTCTGGTCCATGTCGGCGCTCATGGTAACCCCCGCATAGTCGGGAATTATTTTTTTCCCTCTTCCGTCATCTCTTTCTTTGGATATCCGGGTGTTTCGGGCTATCTTTTCCGTAATTGAAATCAGGCTTTGCATGGAGTCGCCGAGGGACCGGTCTGACCATTTTTCAGACCCCATCATCAGGCGGGCCTGCTCCCATTCTTTGTTTTTGGATTTCTCTAAAAACAGTTTTTTCTCATTGAGAATGTCAGTCTGTTTTATGTAGTCAATAAGATTGATGAGAATAAAAAATTCTATGAAGAGGCTGTATATGTAAACAGCGGATTTTCTGTTTCGTTCGGTGAGGTAGTTTTTTCCGATTCCCGGGAGATCTCGCTCGAAGTATATCTCCCGCTTGATGCGTATATCCTCCAGGCGGTCCCGGGCTCCTTTGACAGTTTCGACGAGGTCGTATCTGAATATTTCCATGTCAGGAAGAAAGCGGGTTGCCCTGTTTCGGGATTTAAACTTGAGCCTGTTTCGCATGACGATATAGAGGTTCATGCTTAAAACCCACCCGGCGGAAAGTTCATTGTATGAAAGGGGTATCTGGTGTATCCGCTGCCCCGGGGTGTTTATCAGAGAAAAAGGGTACTCTACTTTCTGAGGAAGCGTAGTTACTCCTGTGGCGATAATCGAGTAGGGGGCCTTTTCATAATTAGCGGGAAATTTTATGCTGCTCCCGAGACCGAAAAACATTCCTTCTCCGACAATGATTTCCTGGTCAGGTGCTTTCCCTGTATGGTTCGAGCCGATATTGGCCCCGTAGCCCACATTGCCCTTCCCCTTCGGCCAGAGTGCCGCGATGAGAAGGGACTGGTGATGGAAACCGGTAAAGGGACCGAGGAGAGAGCAGGTGACTTCCCCTTCGGCGATTTCAGTATTGGCTCCGATGATACTCTGGGTGACCTTGCCGTGGCGCCGTGCTGAAGCGTATTCCATCAGGAGCGAGGATTCAACTATCGCCAGGTCTTCCGCCGAGGCGCCCCACTGGAGAATGCTTTTTCTGACAATAGATCCCCCGGCGACGGTAACGGAATGCTTATTTTCTGAAAGGAGTACCGAATCTTCAATCAATGCGGCTTCTTTTATGATGCTGCTGCTTCCGATAAAGCTGCCGGTGATGCGGGGAGTGCCGGTTATTTTTACTTCCTTTTCAATAATTCCTCCGGGAAAAGTACAGGCCTTCAGGTAGTAAGCGATATGTTTACCGTAGAGGTAGGAAATCTCATCGGTTATCCTGTTCCTGATAATCGGTTCGGCAGCTTCAATGGTGAGTTCCGGGAACAGCATGATTTCCCGGCCTCCCGACTCGCTGCCGGGGTGAATCTCTTCGCCAATGCCGAAAGAGCATTCTGGAAGGGCGGCTATGATGCCGCAGTTCAGAATAAGTACATTTTCCATTACAAGGTATCGGGTAACGGGACCGCTCTTTGAGACCAGGGAACCGCTCATTATGGTGCTGTCGCAGATGATTGAATCATAGATGCCGTCAGGGAGCGTGACATCTGCATCAGCTTCAACCGGATCGCCCTTGAAAAGGCCGAGACAGCAGTGACCGTGAAACGCTGTGTTGTGAATATGGTCGGGAATGAATTCAGGGTGAACCCGAAGGATCGGCCAGTCACTGCACCGGTTGCCCTGCCGCTCAAGGTGCTCGATTTCTTTATTCGTGAGGGGGCGCCATCTCACACATTCTGTGCTGAAGGGAAGCCCCCGGGCCGCGGCGATTGCCACGGGAAGTTCGCTTCCCGCTTCGAGTAATTTTTTAATTTCTTCCGGTGATTCTATCATACTGGCTCCCCTTTGTTTTTGCTGCTCATGTGTGCTGACCGGCTGTAGAGTTTTACGGCAATCCAGGCAGTCAGGGGAATGGAGAGAAACATCCCGAGGCTTCCGATAACTGACTT